>CAZCJI010000365.1:0-3418 GCA_964498625.1 uncultured Rhizobium sp. | reverse complement strand
CAGACCGCGCCGCCCGGCCCGGGCGAGCAGGGCGTCGATCTCCGGTTCGCTCTGTGCAATCTCTTTCGCCGTACGCCGCATCTCCGAAATCCGCGACAAATCCGCGAGATGCGAGGTGTGCTGCGCGCCCGGATTGGCATTGCGCAGCTTCGACAATGTCATGCCCGCCCGCTCAGGATCGCGCGCGATCAGAACGATGCGCGCGCCCTGCCTAGCGAGTTCAACGGCGGCAACTTCTCCGATGCCGGAGGTTCCACCCGTGATAACGACGGTTCTGGCAGCCATGCTGGACACTCCGTTTCCTCACCCTTCGACAAGCGCGGGGTGAGGGTCAGTACACACCCTCATGCTGAGCTTGTCGAAGCATGAGAATGGAGGTCTAGCCGACAATCTCCAAATCGCTGAAGAAAAACTTGATCTCGTTCGCGGCCGTCTCCGGCGCGTCGGAACCGTGGACCGAGTTCGCTTCGATCGACTCCGCGAAGTCCTTGCGGATCGTGCCAGCCGCGGCCTTCGACGGATCGGTCGCGCCCATCACTTCGCGGTTCTTCGCGATGGCATTCTCGCCCTCGAGCACCTGCACCACGACCGGGCCGGATGTCATGAAATCGACCAGCGAGCGAAAGAACGGGCGCGCGGCATGCACACCATAGAACGCCTCGGCCTGCGCAGTGGAAAGGCGCGTGCGGCGCGACGCGATCACCCGCAGCCCCGCCTTCTCGAACCGATCAACGATGGCGCCCGTGTGATTGCGGCGGGTGGCATCCGGTTTGATGATGGAAAGCGTGCGCTCGACGGCCATGAGGTGCTCCGAAAGGTTGGGAATTGGGCGGCCTTATAGCCGCGCTCCTCGCGGAAGCGCAAGGCGGGGATGCTACCGCAGAATTAGCTGCGGATGATAAATGCCCTCAAAATCCGGGGCTTCCAAGACTGTGACACTTTCAGGATCAACCCGATACTCATCCTCTGCGAAGTTGCAATAGTGCTGGATCATTGCCGTTCTGGCGCCTTCCGCATCGTCATAGATGCCGGATTCATGATAATGGACCCAAGCCTCAACCCCGTTTTCATCGAGATGGAGCCCTTCCTCGATAAACCGAAAACGGCCATCGTCATTTTTGTACAGTCCTACGCGGATTTTCGGCCAACTGGTCTGGATCATCGCAACGAGTTCAAGCATGGGGCGGGCTTCTGCTATGCTTTGACATAGTAGAACGGCTCCAAAATCCGCGGCAACTCCATGATAGTTCTGAAAAGCGCGACGCCCATCCTGTTCGTGCGCAGCGTGACCGTGAGCGCGCAGTTCTTCCGGGACAAGCTCGGCTTCGCGATTGATTTCCTGTACGGCGAACCGCCGTTCTACGGCGCGGTGTCGCGCGATGGCGCGTGTCTGCATCTACGGTTCGTGCACGAGCCAGTGTTCAATGCAGCGGCGGTGGCGCACGAAGAGTCGCTGATTGTCGCGACCATCGAGGTCGATGACGTGCGGGCACTATTCGCCGAGTTCGATTCACGCGGCATTCAATTCGCGCAGAACCTGGTGAAGCAGGAATGGGGCGGAACCGATTTCCATGTCCGCGATCCTGACGGCAACGCGGTCTCATTCGTGAACTTCACTTGACCTGAGGCGCGGGGCGTCGCAAATCCCCGCCCGCCATGCTTGCCATCGACAACATCACTGTCCGCATCGCCGGGCGCGAAATCCTGAACGGGGCCACGGCCAATCTGCCGGCCGGTCGCCGCATCGGCCTGGTCGGACGCAACGGAGCTGGCAAGTCGACTCTGCTGAAAGTCATCCTCGGCGAACTGCATCCCGATCTGGGCGACGTCTCGTGGCCGCGCGACTGGCGCATCGGCGCGGTGGCGCAGGAAGCGCCCAGCGGTCCGGTCAGCCTGCTCGACACCGTGCTTGCCGCTGACAAAGAGCGCACCACGCTTTTGGCAAAAGCGGAGCATGAAACAGACTCCCATCGCCTCGGCGACATCTATGCGCGGCTTGAGGCGATTGACGCCTATGCGGCGCCCGCGCGCGCGGCAAGCATTCTCGCCGGTCTCGGCTTTTCCGCCGAAGACCAGTTGCGGCCCTGTTCGGAATTTTCGGGCGGCTGGCGTATGCGCGTTGCGCTGGCGGCGATCCTGTTCTCAGCGCCGGATTTGTTGCTGCTGGACGAACCGACGAACTATCTCGATCTCGAAGGCGTGCTGTGGCTCGAGGACTTCCTCAAGCGCTATCGCGGCACGGTGCTGATCGTCAGCCACGACCGCGATCTGCTCAACACAGCGGCCGAATTCATCCTGCATCTCGAGAACGGCAGGCTCACGCTTTACACCGGCGGTTACGATACGTTTGTCGAGACCCGTGCGATGAAGCGTGCGCTCGATGCCGCATTCGCCAAGAAGCAGGAGGCGCAACGCAAACACCTGCAAAGCTTCATCGACCGCTTCAAGGCGAAGGCCTCCAAGGCACGACAAGCGCAAAGCCGCGTGAAAATGCTGGCGAAGATGCAAATGGCGGAAGTGCCTGTGGACGAGCATGTCACGCCGATCAACATTCCACCCGCGACGGAAGCGAGCCCGCCGCTGATCGCGATGCATCAAACGGCCGTGGGGTACGAGCCTGGCAAGCCGATCCTGTCGCACATGTCGCTGCGTTTCGATCCCGATGATCGCATCGCGCTGCTCGGCAAGAACGGCAACGGCAAGTCGACATTGGCGAAGCTGCTGGCGGCAAAGCTCGATCCCATGGCGGGCGAACTCACGCGCGCGCGCAAACTCGTGCCCGGCTATTTCGCGCAACATCAGCTCGAAGAACTCGATGGCCGCTACACACCCATCGAAACGCTCGGCCACATGCGGCCGAAATTGACGATGGAGCAGCTGCGCACGCAGCTTGGTGGTTTCGGATTCTCCGCCGACAAGGCCCTGACCAAGGTTACAAACCTGTCGGGCGGCGAGCGTGCGCGGCTGATGCTGGCGCTGGCGACACTCGACAAGCCGAACATGCTGATCCTCGACGAGCCGACCAACCACCTCGACATCGATGCGCGCAACGAGCTGCTGAACGCGCTGAACGATTTCGACGGGGCTGTGATCCTGGTCAGCCATGACCGGCGTCTGCTTGAAGCCACTGCCGATCGTCTGTTTCTCGTTGCCGACGGAAAAGTCGAGCCGTTCGACGGCGACCTCGACGACTATCGCCGCTTCCTGCTAACCGGCGACAACACACCAACGCGCCGCGACGAACCTGCGCCGAAGATCAACAAAGAGGAAGCGCGACGCGATGCCGCCGAAAAGCGCAAGGCGCTGCGGCCTTTGAAAGAGAAAGTCGAACTCGCCGAAGGCCAGATCGCGGAACTCAACAAAGAGATCGCGAAATACGACAAGGCCCTCGCCGATCCGCTGATCTTCACGCAGGACC
>CAZCJI010000364.1:0-3422 GCA_964498625.1 uncultured Rhizobium sp. | reverse complement strand
GCCCTTGAAGTTCGTCGTCGGCATCATGCCGGGGATGATCGGCACGGCGATGCCCTGCGCCGCCGCGCGGTCGCGCATGCGGGCGACGACGTCGCTGTCGAAGCAGAACTGTGCGATCGCGCGCGTAGCGCCGGCATCGATCTTCCTGCGCAGCAGCGCCAGATCGTGATCGCGCGATGGCGAATCCGGATGGCGCTCCGGATAACACGAGACACTGATGTCGAAATCGCCGATGCGGCGGATCCCCTCGATCAACTCCGGCGTCGATGCATACCCCTGGGCGTGCGGCATGTAGGTGCCGCTCATGTCCGGCATGTCGCCGCGCAGCGCCACGATGTGCTTCACGCCCGCATCCCAATAGCCTCGGACAATCTCGTCAATTTCGCTTTTGGGTGACGCCACACAGGTCAGATGCGCCGCGGGCGCCAGCGATGTCTCATCGACAATACGCTTCACGGTCGCGTGGGTGCGCTCGCGCGTCGAGCCGCCGGCGCCATAGGTCACCGATACGAAGGCCGGCGACAGCGGTTCGAGCCGCCGGATCGAACGCCACAACTGTTCTTCGGCCTCCGGTGTCTTCGGCGGCGAGAATTCGAACGACACTTTGATCGGCTTGTCGTCGGCGACGAGTTCGCGCAGGCTCATGCAGCCTCCGCGCGCGCGCGCGCCGAATTCTGGGCGAGCCAGATTTTCACGGTGAGTTTTTCCTTCGAGCCCTTATGTGGCGCGATAGCTTCGCTGGCGACCGATTTCAGGCCGGCAGCATGAAACCAGCCCTGAACCTCGCGGTCGGAGAAGCCGAGCCTGCGATGCGCGAAATCCGTGCGCAGGAATTCGAGATCGTGCGACGCGAAATCTGCGATCAGAAGCCGCGCGCCGGCGCGCATCACACGCGCCGCTTCGGCGACGGCCGCGCCGGGATCGTCGAGATAGTGCAAGACCTGATGGAACAGCACAGCGTCGAAACCGGTCAGCGCGCCGCCATCGGGGAAGGGCAGGCGATAGGTGTCGCCCAGCCGCACCTGGCATTGCGTGAGATTGTTCTGCATCAAACGGTCGCGCGCGATGGCGAGCATCTCCGGGCTCACATCGATGCCGACCGCGCGTTTTGCCTGCGGCGCCAGCAGTTCGAGCATGCGGCCCGTACCTGTTCCGGCGTCGAGCAGATTTTCCATCGGCACGCTCGCGAGCAGACGCACGACCGCCGCTTCGACATCCTTGTCCGGCGCGTGCAGTGCGCGGATGCGCTCCCACTCCGCGGCATTGGCCTTGAAATAGGCGGCGGCTTCGGCGGCGCGCGCTTCGCGCACGGCGCTCAATCGTTTCAGATCGGCATCGGCGGAGGCGAGGGTGGACAGCAACTGGCTCAGTTCTGCGCCATGGCCGCTGTCGGCGGCGCGGTAGAACACCCAGCTTCCTTCCTTGAAGCGTTCCAGCAACCCAGCGTCGCAGAGCAGCTTCAGATGCCGCGACACGCGCGGCTGGCTCTGGCCCACAATGTCGGTGAGTTCGCTGACCGTCAGCTCGGCCTGGCGCAACAGCAAAAGCAGGCGCAGACGGGTCGGATCGCCTGCGGCACGCAACATGGACACCAGCTTTTCCAAGACCAACTCCTAATTCCGCAACATATAAACATATCTTTATATGATTATGCAATGATGACCTTGGAATGCGGTTGATCCAGACCGCCTGGCGGGGGCATAAGGCGCCCCGTGCAGGGGGCTTTATCGTGAAAAAGATCGTGCTCTGGCTGGCGCTCAGCGTCTGCGTGGCAGGCTGCGCGAGCGCGCCCACGGGCCAGGTGGCCGACCCCGGCGATCCCTATGAAGCGACAAACCGGAAGGTCTTTGCGTTCGACCAGATGCTCGACCGTACATTCCTTCTGCCGACCGCGAAGAACTACAACCGGTTCGTGCCGGAGTTCGGCCGCGACCGTATCCACGATCTGCTCGTCAATCTCGATCTGCCCGTCACGTTTGCCAACGATCTGCTGCAAGGCGAACCGACCCGCGCCAGCCAGACGCTTCTGCGCTTCACGGTGAACGCGAGCGTCGGCCTCGGTGGCTTGTTCGACCCTGCGACGCATTACGGAATGCCGTATCATGCCGAAGATTTCGGACAGACGCTCGGCGTGTGGGGCGTCGGCGGCAATCCTTATCTGATGCTGCCGGTGCTGGGACCGAGTTCTCCACGCGATGTGATCGGACGCGGCGGCGATATCGCACTCGATCCGCTCACCTGGGTCCGGTTCAAGCAACACATCTGGTGGATGGGCGGCGAGCAGTACATGAAGGTGCTCGATGTGCGTGCCCGCAACATCGACACGCTGGAAGGGCTGGAGCGGGATTCGGTCGATTTCTACGCGACGACAAGAAGCGCCTATCGCCAGTACCGGGAGAACGAAATCCGCAACGGAAAGTCGGATACGCAGGATTTGCCGGAGTTTTAATGTAGCCGCTTTGTAATGTGCCTTGAACTTGCCACAACCGGCCGGGAGCATTACGCCAGTTCGCACGTTGTCAGGATCGGATCGAGGAGCGGGATTCTACGCATGACATTCGCAAAATCTCTGGCGCCCGTGCGCCGCGCTGTATTGCTGGGATTGCTGTCGGTGCTGCCCGCAATCGCCAGCGTGGGAACGGCGCAGGCCGCGACGCCCGCGGAAGCGTTCGTCTCCGAAAATATCGACAAAGGTTTTGCGATCCTGAACAACCACGGGCTGTCGAGCAGCGCGCGCGCTTCGCAATTCCAAACCTTTCTGGAAAGCCTGACCGACATCGAGCGGATCGGAAAATTCACGCTGGGTGCCGCGCGCCGCGCAGCGTCGCCGCAGGATGTCGCCGCGTTCGACACCGCGTTCCGCAATTACGCGATCGAGGTTTATCAATCGCGGCTCAGCCAATATTCGGGCCAGACGCTGAAAGTGACCGGCTCGACCGAACGTCAGCCCGGGGATTTCGTCGTCTCAGCCACGCTCGTCGATCCCGCTTCGAAGTCTGGCCATCAGCCGCTGAAGGTCGATTTCCGCGTGCTCAACGACAAGGGCCGCATGGTCGTGGTCGATGTCGCGGTTGAGGGCATCTGGATCGCCATCACCGAGCGCGACCAGTTCAGCGCCTTTCTCGGCCAGCACAATGGCAGCATCCCCGCGCTTGTCGCGCATCTCGAGCAGCTGACGGTGCAGCTCAAAAACGGCGGCGCAGCGCCGCAACACTAGGCGCGCGCAAACCTTTTGTACTTGATGCGGTGCGGCTGGTCGGCGTCGATGCCGAGGCGCCGTTTCTTGTCGGCTTCGTAATCCTGGAAGTTGCCTTCGAACCATTCGACATGGCTGTCGCCTTCGAAGGCGAGCATGTGGGTGGCGATACGGTCGAGGAACCAGCGGTCATGGCTGATGATCATGGCGCAGCCGGCGAATTCCT
>CAZCJI010000363.1:0-3432 GCA_964498625.1 uncultured Rhizobium sp. | reverse complement strand
TCCTTGATACCCGCGATATATTTCTTGACCTTCTTTTTCTTGTAGAGCGGTCCGTAAAACTCCGCCGTGTAGCGCAATTTCTTGAGCGAAATGCGCAGGCGGTGACAATCGCGCGCGTCGAGATCCTTCACATGCCGCCCGCGCTTTCGCGTCCTGATGAGATATTCATCCAATATCCGCGGCGCGATAGATTTCACTGGCGCGCGCACGGCAATGCGACTTTGGAGATCGATACCTGCGGCGCTCGCCCAGGTCCGGCTTTGCGCAGCAAGTGCCACATCGTCCAGCAACACGGCGAATTCGACGCTGGAAACACGCTCGACCGTCTGGTCCCATGCCACATTGCGCGCGCGATCCAGACGCTCTCGCAGCAATCCGAACGCGTCATCCCCCGCGGCATTCTCGGGAGGGCTGAGCAATTCCTCGGCGAACACGTCCAGGTCGCGCGCCGGCGCGATCGCCGAACTGAAGGTCTTGGTCCGTTCCTGCAGTTCACGCAGAACCGGCGTACGGAAATCGTCGCCGAACGCCGCGAACGCCACCGTCAGACGACGTAGGCCGACTCGCAATTGATGTAAGCCCTCGATATCGCGTGAGCGCGTCACAGCGCCCACATTGCTCGCCACATGCGCCAGGCACTCGAGCACGGTGACGCGATAGGCATCCTCCACGCTCATCGCGCGGCTAATGCGCAGCGGCCGCTTGTTGACGGCCAGCGCCTGCAGATCGGTGCTGCGCGTGCTCGCGATCGTGCGGATGGTTGCGGGGCGGGGCTCGTCCATGGCGATTCGATATTAGCTAAACAATCCGCACCGGCAATCCCGCGCGTGCGAGCGCGTCTTTCGCCTCGGCGATTGTCGCCTCGCCAAAATGAAAGATGGACGCGGCCAGCACGGCGTTGGCGTGGCCGTCGCGGATTCCCTCGACCAGATGGTCCAGATTCCCCACCCCGCCCGATGCGATGACGGGAATTGTGACAGCGTCCGCGACTGCGCGGGTAAGAGCCAGATCGAATCCGCTCTTGGTTCCATCGCGGTCCATGGAGGTCAGCAGGATTTCGCCGGCGCCGAGGTTCGCCACCTCGCGCGCATAGTCAATGGCGTTGAGGCCCGTCGCATTGCGGCCGCCATGGGTGAAAACCTCCCAGGTCCCCGGCGCGGTCTGCTTGGCATCGATCGCGACGACAATGCACTGGCTACCGAATTTCTCGGCCGCCTGGCGTACGAAAGCGCGGTTGCGTACCGCCTCGGTCATGATTGAGACCTTGTCGGCGCCCGCCAATAGAAGATCGCGGATGTCATCCAGCGTTCGCACGCCACCGCCCACCGTCAACGGCATGAAGCAGACATCGGCTGTACGCCGCACGACATCCAGCAACGTGCCGCGTTTCTCATGGCTCGCGGTGATGTCGAGGAAACAAAGCTCATCCGCACCAGCGGCATCGTAGAGCACCGCCTGCTCCACCGGATCGCCGGCATCGCGCAGATCGACGAAGTTCACGCCCTTGACGACCCGGCCGTCTTTCACGTCGAGACAGGGAATGATGCGAATTTTCAGCATCAGCGGCTTCGTGCGCGCGCGGCGACGTTCATCAATGCGCGGCCGAGCGCCGCTTCAGCGGGCACGGCCGTAGTCTTGCACAATGCTTCTGTGTCCAGAAGCTGATCGAGGACTTCGAGAAGATTGCCTTCGCTCCAGCGCTGCGCCTGGTTCTTGAACGAGGTCGCGCGCGAGAAATGTACCGGCGGACGCAGCTTGCGGATCGCGCTGTCGATGCTCTCGCCACGCTTGCTTTCGACGGATACGAGCAGCAGCCGCTGGAAATGCGACATTGCCTGACGCACGACCTGGACCGGCGATGTGCCCGCGATCCAGAGCCGCTCCAGCGCGAGATCGAGTTTCGCGACATCGCCATTGCCTGCCGCGTCGATGGCTTCTTCGACCCGCGCTTCGGCCTCATCGCCGAGCGTCGCCTGCACATCTTCCAGCGTCACATTCTTCTTGCCGTGCGCATAAAGAGCGAGCTTTTCGATCTCGCGCCGTGTCACGCCACGGTCGGATCCCAAACGGCCTACGGCATCTTCCAAAGCGTCGGGCGCGATGCTGAGACCTTCGGCCTTCAGTCCGGACCGCACCACATCGAATAGATCGCGCGCGGAGTCGGGATAGCAGGCGATCGCGGCGGCGTTGTCGGCCTCCTCGAATACCTTGCGCAAGCCCGTGCCCTTGGGGAGATCGCCGCCCTCGACCACGATCAGCGCGTCGACTGCGGGCCCCTCCAGAAACGCTTCGAACAGTTTCGCCAGACCATTGCCTGCGCCACGCACACGCACCACGCGCCGCCCACCGAGCATCGAGATCGCGGCGGCTTCGTCGGAAAGGCGTGCGGGATCGGAGACAAGCGCGGAATCATCGAGATCGGCGACACGAAAGGCGTCGTTCAGATCGTCGACCACGGTCTTCATCATGGCTTCGGCGCGCTCCCGCACCATGCCGGAATCCTGACCGAACACGAGCGCTGCAACCAGATTCGCCGGCGGATGCGCGACGTAACGATCGGCTTCGTGCGATTTGACGATCATTTCCCGTCAGACTTCGCCTGGCGCGCAAAATAGACGGCGAGATCGGTGCGAATGCGATAAGCGATGTCTTCAGCGGAACGCGTATCGGCGTCGCGTTGCGCGGCCAGCGTGGCATAGGGAGACGTTACGACGTTATACGCCGAAAGTCCGGTTTCGGTGCCCTGGGTTACGATCGCACCCTTCATGTCCGTCAGCACATATTTCACGGAGAGCATGTCGTTGTAGCGCGTGATCGCAGCATCGTTCTGCACCGCGACGCCCTCGGATTTCTGCGTCATAGTCACCTGCAGGCGATAATCGTTCCCCGACGGGCGCCCGGACGCATCGAAAAGGTCAATCAGCGTATTGCGCAGCTCGTAGCCAAGCCGCTCCGGCGTCTTGATCGGCTCGACGTAGATCGTAGCAAGCTCTCCGGCGGTGGCGGTGGTGTCTGCGCTGTTGCCGTAAAGCGGATGAAATCCGCAACCGCTTGCGAACATCGCAAGTCCCAATGCGGCGATCGTACCGACTAGTCTCATGCGACGATATTCACAATGCGGCGCGGCACGACGATGACACGCTTGGGCTGCTTGCCTTCCAGCGCGCGCGCTACACCATCCAGCGCCAACGCTTCGGTCTTGAGCGCATCTTCGGAAATATCGATCGCCACATCCAGTGTGCCGCGCAGCTTGCCGTTCACCTGCACACCTATGGTCATCGTATCGGATTTGACCAGAGCCGGATCGAATTTGGGCCAGTCGGTCGCGGCGATCATCGTGGTGTGGCCGAGCGCTTCCCAGCACGTCTCCGCCAGATGCGGCATCATCGGTCCGATCAGCACGACAAGCGCCTCCAGAGCCTCGCGGCGCAC
>CAZCJI010000362.1:0-3439 GCA_964498625.1 uncultured Rhizobium sp. | reverse complement strand
GGCACATCGGGCGCTACACGCCAACCAGCTTCTCTGGCGTTTCCACTCCATTCATCATGCGGTGGAGGAACTCGACTGGGTCGCGGCCTATCATGCGCATCCCATCGATGAGATCATTCTTGCGGGGGCGGCGATCGGTTCGATTTCGATTCTCGGCTTTTCGTCCGCTGCCGTCGCAAGCTACATTGCGGTCTACACAGCGGTATCTGTGGCGGTGCACGTGAACACGCGGATGACCATCGGACCTCTCCGCTGGTTCGTGGGTTCGCCCGAGTTCCACCACTGGCACCACAGCAACGAGCGCGACGCGCGCGACCGCAATTTCGCGTCGATCATTTCATTCTGGGATGTCGTGTTCGGGACGGTCTTCCTGCCGCGCAACCGTGTTCCGCAGGTCTACGGACTCGATCAGCCGACGCCTTCGGGCTACGTCGATCAGCTCACCAAGCCGTTTCGCCGGAACAGCGCGGAGCCCCGGCGTGCGGCGGCAATCGTCACCGCGCCATAGTCGCAAATCCGAGGCCGCTTTTCGCCGACTGAGTTTTTTTGCGCGCAACGTTACCGGCCCCGCCCAAACCCAGCCAAACCCCTAGCCACCCTGGAAAACCCCTGTTATAGGGGCGCCCTTCCAGGGGTAGCCGGGTCTGGTTATGCCTCGGGTTGGCCCGACGGCGGGCGTGGCGGAACTGGTAGACGCGCTGGATTTAGGTTCCAGTGACTCACGTCGTGGGGGTTCAAGTCCCTCCGCCCGCACCAGTATTCGTTACAGAGCTTCACCATCCGGGTGTCGCGCGGCCTGAATTACCAGTTTGTGCCAAACCCCTAGCCACCCCCCAAAACCCCTGTTATAGGGGCGTCTTTCCAAAGCGCCGCCTGCCGGATTTCGCTGTGTCCCCGGTCTGTCGCGCGCCCGCATCTGTTTTGAGGACGTTGACATGCAGATCACCGAGACCGTCTCCGAGGGCTTGCGCCGGGAATATAAAGTCGTCGTCCCGATGGGCGATCTCGACGCGAAGGTCACCTCGCGCCTCGAAGAGATGAAGCCGAAAATGCATCTGAAGGGATTCCGCCCTGGAATGGCGCCGGTCTCCTATCTGAAGAAGCAGTTCGGCAAATCGGTAATGGGCGAGGTCGTCGAGGAGGCAGTCAGCGAGGGCAGCAAACGGGCGATCGAAGGCAATTCGCTGAAGCCCGCCGCCCAGCCGCTGGTCGAGCCGGTCGGCGAGATCGAACAGGTCGTCGATGGCAAGGCCGATCTCGAATTCACGATCAAAGTCGATCTGATGCCCGACTTCGAGTTGACTGATCTGTCGAAAATCAAGATCGAGCGTCTCACCGCCGATGTCACCGATGCCGATGTCGATGAGGCGCTGAAGCGCATCGCGGGACAGGCGCGCACCTATTCGTCGCGCCCGGCCGGCGCGGCGGCGGAGTTGGACGATACGGTGACGATCGATTTCGTCGGCCGCCTCGATGGCGAGGAGTTCGCCGGCGGCAAGGCCGAGAATTTCGATCTTGTGCTGGGTTCGGGCCAGTTCATTCCGGGATTTGAAGAGCAGCTGGTCGGCGCCAAGGCAGGCGACAAGCGCGACGTCAATGTCACCTTCCCGGCCGACTATCAGGAAGCTTCACTCGCCGGTAAGGACGTCGTCTTCGCCGTGACCGTGAACGAAGTCAAAGCGCCGGACGAACTGAAGATCGATGACGAACTCGCCAAGCGCGTGGGCCTGGATTCTCTCGGCGTTCTGAAGGACCGGGTGCGCGATCAGGTGAAGCTCGACTTCTCGCGTGCCAGCCGGTTGCATCTGAAGCGTCGCATTCTCGACGCGCTTGACGCGGCGCATGCCTTCCCGCTTCCGCCGGCGATGGTGGAAGGCGAGTTCAACGGAATCTGGAGTCAGGTCGAAGCCGAGCTGAAACGCGAAGGGAAAACCTTCAAAGACGAGGGCAAGACCGAGGAAGAGCTGAAAAAAGAGTACCGCGACATCGCAGAGCGCAGAATCCGCCTCGGACTCGTGCTGGCGCGTATCGGCGAGCAGAACGGCATCACGATCGCCACCGATGAACTGCAGCGCGCGATCGCGCAGCGCGCGCGCCAGTTCCCGGGCCAGGAAAAGCAGGTGTTCGAATTCTACGCGAAGAACCCGCAGGCACAGGCTGAAGTCCGCGCGCCGCTCTTTGAAGAGAAGGTGGTGGATTTCATCGCCGAACTCGCCGACATCACCGACCGGAAAGTGGATCGCGAGACGCTGTTCATGGATCCCGACGAAGCAGCCGAAAAGCTGAAGAGCGCGTAGCTTGGCGGGCGTGCTTGAAGGAACGCATTAATAACCCTGATGCACGCAAGGTCGTATTAACCCAGGACAACGCTTATATGGGCGTTGACAGGGGGCAGGTGCGCCCTACGCTCAAGAATTACGAATCAGGAAAATCGATGTCCGATCCGCGCAATGTCTATATGAATACGCTGGTTCCGATGGTGGTCGAGCAGACCGCCCGCGGCGAACGCGCGTACGACATCTATTCGCGCCTTCTTAAAGAGCGCGTGCTGTTCGTCACGGGTCCGATCGAGGATTACGGCGCGAGCCTGATCACCGCGCAGCTTCTGTTTCTCGAAGCCGAGAACCCGAAGAAAGAGATTTCGATGTACATCAACTCGCCAGGCGGCATCGTCACGGCGGGGCTCGCGATCTACGACACGATGCAATACATCCGCCCGACGGTGCAGACCTATTGCGTCGGTCAGGCGGCATCGGCGGCGTCGCTGCTTTTGATGGCAGGCAAGAAGGGCGAGCGCTACTGCCTCCCCAACTCACGCATTCTCGTGCACCAGCCTTCGGCCTCCTATTATGGCCAGGCGGCGGACATCGCGCGCCATGCGCAGGAAATCGTAAAGCTGAAAAAGCGGCTGAACGAAATCTACGCCAAACATACGGGACAATCGGTTGAGGCGGTTGAAAAAGCGCTCGATCGGGATACTTACATGACGGCTGAGGAAGCCAAGGCCTTCGGGTTAATTGATACCGTTATGGAACGTCGGCCCGAAAATGCCGACTCGCGGCCCTGATTGCGCCAGACGGGAACTCGAAAATGGCGGAAAAACAGCGGATTAAACAAATCTTGATCCGCCCTCGGTTAACGTGGTCGAATGAATCGGATGAACCGATTTGGGCTGGCGCGGTTCGTGCAGCGCCGTCAGAAGTTGGGTCAATGCGGTGTTTAAGGGACGGGCTGATGCCCGGAAAAGCCTATGAGTAAGGCGGGCGGCAGCGAGTCGAAGAACACGCTCTATTGCTCCTTTTGCGGCAAGAGCCAGCATGAGGTTCGCAAGCTGATTGCGGGCCCGACGGTATTCATCTGCGATGAATGCGTCGAACTCTGCATGGAGATCATCCGGGAAGAGAACAAGACCTCGTTCCTGAAGTCGCGCGACGGCGTC
>CAZCJI010000361.1:0-3450 GCA_964498625.1 uncultured Rhizobium sp. | reverse complement strand
CCGGCCAGCCCCACGCGCGTGAACAGAAACGCCGTCTTGGAACGCGGCGTCGCGAAGCGAATGTCCGACGCCATGGCGATGATCGCGCAGGCGCCGGCGCAAATCCCGTCGATGGCTGAGAGAATCGGTTGCGGACAACCGCGCATCGCTTTCACGAGATCGCCGGTCATACGCGTGAAATCGAGAAGGCCGGTCATATCCTTTTGCGTCAGCGGGCCGATAATTTCATGCACATCGCCGCCGGAACAAAAATTGCCGCCGCTTCCCGTTACGATGATGACCTTCACGTCCGGCGTGTAGACAAGCGCACGAAACATATCGCGCAACTCGGCATAGGACTCGAATGTCAGTGGATTCTTGCGCTCCGGCCGGTCAAGCGTCACCGTGCCGACGCCGTCCGTGAATTCCCATTTGAAATGTTCGGGCTTAAATTTTTCCGGATTCAGATGGGTCATCGTCCAGTCCTTTCTATGGCGGCGCGCACGTTGTTAAGACCGGCGAGCAGATTGTCGATTTCAATATCTCCGAGATCGGCGAACAACTGCTCGATCCATTTCTCATGCTCGGCCGCCATGGCGCGAAAATCGCGGCGGCCCTTGGCGGTCAGCTTCACCCGCAGCACGCGCCGGTCCATTCTGCTTTGCGTACGTGTGACAAGCCCGTCATCGACAAGCCGCGAAACGATGGCGGTGAGATTGCCGTTGGATACCAGCAGCAGAGCGGACAACTCGCTCATGGTGAGACCTTCTGGCGCGCGGTCGAGGCCGGCAAGCACGTCGAAGCGAGGCAGTGTGGTGTCAAATCTCTCGATCAGCATCGCGCGCATTTTCTTTTCGATGGTCGTGGAGCAAGTCAGCAGGCGAATCCAGAGGCGTAGCGATTGCTTGCTGTGAGGCACGCCATCAAACTTTTCCGCCGCCATGGTCATGCCGTCTCGCCGCCGTCTATGGCAATGATCTGACCGGTCACGCCGCCTGCGTCCTCGGAAATCAGATAAGCGACAGCTGCCGCCACTTCTGCCGGCGCAATCAGGCGGCCTTGCGGGTTGGTGCAGCTGAGCTGTGCCCGCGCCTCTTCTTCCGAGCGCTTCGTCTTGGCAGCGATGTCGGCGACAGCGGCGCGCACGATGTCGGTGTCTGTGTAGCCGGGGCAAACAGCGTTCACCGTGATACCGGTTGCGGCAAGCTCGCGCGCGAGTGCGCGTGTGAGACCCAGCAACGCGTGTTTGCTCGCGACATAAGCGGAAACGTAGGAATAGCCCTTGAGCGCAGCTGTGCTCGCGATGTTGACGATCCGGCCCCAGCCGCGCTCGCGCATCGCGGGCAGCAGCGCGCGCGTGACGTGGACGGCGCCCATCACATTCGTGCTCAGCATATTGTCCCAGTCACTATCGGACAGTTTGTGAAACGGTGCGCTGCGCACGATTCCGGCATTGTTGACCACGATATCGAACGGATGGGTCAGGAGCGCCGCGACACGGGTGCCGTCGGTCACGTCACAGACGATTGCATCAAAACCCGTCGCTTCGAGCTTTGCCTTGTCGCGGCCGAGCACCGTGACATCGCAGGTGCCGGCAAGCTTTTTCGCGATGGCGAGGCCGATTCCGCTTCCACCGCCGGTAACGAGTGCGCGCCTCATGCCAGCATTGCCATCTGACCGGCCCTCTCCAGATTGATTGCGAGCTGCCGGTAGCCGCTTTGATACTGCACGGGCACTGGCGGTTCGACGTGCTTCTGTTCTGCGGCCGCGCGCAACGTCCAGTTCGGGTCCATCTGATGCGGCCTCGCAAGCGCGCAAAGATCTGCACGGCCAGCGGCGAGAATCGAATTCACATGATCGATTTCGTAAATGTTGCCGACGGCGATTGTCGGCACGCCGAGCTCGTTGCGGATGCGGTCAGAGAACGGCGTCTGGAACATGCGGCCATAAACCGGCTTCTCGGCTTTTGTTACCTGTCCGGACGAGACATCGATGATATCGACGCCGGTGCTTACGAATGCGCGGCTGATCTCGACCGCTTCCGCCGGCGTGACGCCATCGTCTCCAGCCCAATCATGCGCCGATATGCGCACAGACATCGGTTTGTGCGCGGGCCACACCGCGCGCATAGCCCGGAAAACCTCCAGCGGAAAGCGCAGCCGGTTCTCCAGAGGCCCGCCATATTCATCGGTCCGCTTGTTCTGGGTCGGGCTGATAAAGGCCGAAAGCAGATAGCCGTGCGCGCAATGAAGTTCGAGCATGTCAAAGCCCGCGCGATCACCACGCCGTGCGGAGCCAACGAATTCGTCGCGCACTTTGTCCATGTCGGCGCGTGTCATCGGCGTCGGTATGGCATTCTCGTCGGTCCATGCGACATTGGAGGGCGCGAGCAACGGCCAGTTGCCGGCCGTCAAAGGCTTGTCCATGCCCTCCCACGGCACGCGCGTCGAGCCCTTCGCGCCGCTGTGGCCGAGCTGCAAGCACATCTTCGCGCCCGAATAGCTATGGACGAACGTCACGATGCGCCGCCACATTTCTTCCTGCGCATCGTTCCAGAGTCCGGGGCAGGCCGGCGTGATGCGGCCTTCGGGTGAAACGCATGTCATCTCTGTATAGACGAGAGCGGCGCCGCCGAGCGCGCGCGCGCCATAGTGGACGAGGTGGAAGTCTGTCGGCGTGCCATCGACCGCCGAATACATCGCCATCGGCGAGACGACGACGCGATTCTTCAACTCCATGCCACGCAGCTTGAATGGCGCAAACATCGGCGCCATCGGCTTTCCGGAAAACCACGTTTCCAAGCCACTCAGCCACGACGGATCGCGAAGGCGGAGATTTTCATGGCTCACGCGCTGGCTGCGGGTCAGGAGGGAATAGGCGAACTGGATCGGCTCGAAACCGAGATAGCGTTCGACGTCCTCGAACCATTCGGTCGAATTGCGTGCAGCGCTTTGCAGCTTCAGCGCTTCGAGCTGGCGCACATCGTAGTAGCGCGCGAGCGCGCCCTCGAAATCGAGAGAGGTATCGCTCAGCACTTTCGCAAGCTCGATTGCATCTTCGAGCGCCAATTTTGTGCCGGAGCCGATGGAAAAATGCGCGGTGTGCGCTGCGTCGCCGAGCAGGATGACATTCCCCCGCTGCCATTGGCGGCAGAGGACGCGGCGGAATTGCAGCCAGGCAGACCCACGAATATGCGCGGCATTGGTCATCAGGGCGTTGCCGCCGAGATGGTCGCGGAAAATGTCTTCGCAGAGACGTGAAGATTCCTCCTGATTCATCGTGCCGAAGCCGAATTTCCGGAAGGTTTCTGGTCCACACTCGACAATGAAGGTCGCGGTGTCCTTGTCGAACTGGTACGCGTGCGCCCAAATCCAGCCGTGCTCCGTCTTCTTGAAGATGAAATTGAACGCATCGAAGTGCTGATGCGTGCCATACCAGATGAAATGGTTGCGGCGGATCTCGATCTCAGTG
>CAZCJI010000360.1:0-3463 GCA_964498625.1 uncultured Rhizobium sp. | reverse complement strand
CATCGCGTTCCGGTTCTCGACCGAGATGGTCGCGGCGCTCGTGGTGGGAGGCGGCTTTGGTTGGGCTGTTGACTGGATTTCAGACCGTTGGTCGCCGATCCATACAAAGCCCTGGGGTTTGATTGTGTTTTTCGTGCTGGGCGCGGTGGCGGGCATACTCAATGTCGTCCGCGCGGCACACGAGCTGAACGCCAAAATGGCGGACGGCGGCAAGTGAGGAGACTGGTGCATTGAACCCGATGGAGCAGTTTGCGGTGAAGCCGCTGATTCCGCTGCACCTCGGCGGATACGATGTCTCGTTCACCAATCAGGCGCTTTGGATGTGCATCGTGGTCGGCGCTATCACGTTGTTCATGGCGCTCGCGACAGCGAAGCGCAGCCTTGTTCCCACACGCATGCAGTCGATGGCCGAGATTTCCTACGAGTTCGTCGCCAACATGATCGGCACAGCAGCGGGAGAGGACGGGCTGGCGTTCTTCCCGTTCGTGTTCACGCTGTTCCTGTTCGTGCTGCTATCGAATTTCTTTGGCCTGCTGCCGGGCTCGTTCACGGTAACCAGCCAGATCTGTGTGACGTTCGGCCTTGCCGCCTTTGTCATCGGCATGGTGATCGTGGTTGGCTTTCTCAAGCACGGCATCGGTTTCCTGAAATTGTTTGTGCCGCACGCCCCCTGGTATTTGCTGATCCTGCTTGTGCCGATTGAGTTCATCTCGTTTCTGACTCGCCCGATCAGCCTTTCGGTCCGTCTTTTCGCGAACATGCTCGCCGGTCACACGCTGCTGAAGGTATTCGCGAGTTTCGTCATAGGGCTCGGTAGCGCAGGCATCCTGCTCAAGCCGCTGGCGATCGCGCCTTTCTTCCTGATCGTTGCCATTACCGGCCTCGAATTGCTGGTCGCGGGCCTGCAAGCCTACGTGTTTGCCATCCTGACCTGCATTTATCTGAACGAAGCTCTCCATCTCCACGACCATCACTGAAAAGGGACATCACAATGGATCAACTTCACGCGGCACAAATGATCGGTGCGGGCCTTGCCTGTACGGCTCTGATCGGCGCCGGCATCGGCATCGGCAATGTGTTCGGCAGTTATCTGGAAGGCGCGCTGCGCAATCCTGGCGCCGCCGCCACGCAGACGACCAACCTGCTGCTCGGCTTCGCGCTGTGCGAAGCGACCGGCCTGTTCGGCCTCGTCGTCGCGCTGATCATTCTGTACGCCAAGGGCTAGTTGATGCTCGCCGAGGCAACGACCACCAGCACCGCGCAGGACGCGGGCGGCGGGTTTCCGCCGTTCAAGACCGACACGTTCCCGAGCCAGATTTTCTGGCTCGTGATCACGATGGCGGTGCTGTTCGTCGTTCTTTGGCGCTTTGCCGGCCCGCGCATCAATTCAACGCTCACCAATCGCCGCGCGGTGATCCACAAAGAGATCGAAACCGCGCAGGAAAACCGGCGCAAGGCGGAGCAGGCGACTGTCGCTTACGAGACGCCGCTGTTCGAAGCGCGTGAGCGCGCGCGGGCGATCAACAATGAGTACCGCGACAAAGCCGCGGCCGACGTAAAAAAGGCCGAAGCAGACGCCGACGCCAGTGCGGAAAAGGTGACGGCCGAAGCCGAAGCCCGCCTCGCCAAAATCCGCGCCGAGGCCAAAAGCCACATCGCGCAGGCGGCGCAGGATGCGACGGTGGAAATTGTCTCGCGCCTCACCGGCCAGAAAATCTCGGCAGAGGACGCCGCCGCCGCCGTGCGCGCGACGCAGGAAACCCGATGATCGAAATTCTGCAGGAAACGGATTTCTGGGAAGGCCTAGGCCTTCTGATCGTCATCGGGCTGATCCTGTGGCAGGGCGTTCCCGCCATGATCGGCAAAATGCTCGATGCCCGCGCCACGGCGATCCAGAACGAACTCACACAAGCCAAGCAGCTGCGCGAGGAAGCGGAAGCGGTCCTTGTCCGCTACACGGAACGCGCCAGCCACGCACAGGCCGAAGCACAGACAATCCTGACGCAAGCCAGGCAGGAAGCCGAACGCTTCGCCAAGGAATCAGAGGCGCAGCTCAAGGCCCTCGTCGAACGCCGCGCACGTCAGGCACAGGACCGTATCGCGCGCGCCGAAGCACAGGCGATGGCGGAGATCCGTTCCATGGCCGCGGATGCCGCCACCTCTGCCGCCGCGACAATCATTGCAGCCCGCCTCGATGAAAATCAGGCGAGCACGCTGATCGATGGCAGCATCAAAGACCTCGGCGGCAAGCTGAACTGACCCATCTGTCTGCCCGCGCCCGACTCGGCCCATAGTCGCGGCCGGGTTCGACGTGGGGTCTTCCGTGAAACGATTTGTGCTTGTCGCACTCGCCGCGAGCCTGCTTGCGGGTTGCGGAACCCAGGGGCCGATCGCGGACGAGCTCACGACGTTCAACGAAGCGCAGCAGAAGGGCACCGCGCAACTCATCCTGCTCAACATTCTGCGCGCGCGCGAGCGCCAGCCCCTCGCCTACTCGCATTTCGACGTGCTGCGCGGCGGCATCAGCGGTAGTTCTTCGACATCGCTCGGCGTGCCGTTCGGGCCCGGCGTCAGCAACTTGTCCACGAACACCGTTTCCGCGGCTCTCGGGATCAATCCCGGCATCTCGCAAGATGTGAAACCGCAAGACGACCAGGATTTCTACCGCGGCATCCTGACGCCTCTGAGCCCCGAGACCTGGGCGCTCTATCAGGATCAGGACTGGAATTCCGATCTGCTGTTTCATCTCTTCGTGGAAGACATCAAGCTGAGCCGCGCCGACTATGACACGGTTTTCCAGAGCACCGCCGAGCTCTGCCGCGAGCACGCCAATGTCGGCGATGTGGCGGCCTCTTGCGCGAACCTGAAGCAGATCAGAACGGAGATCGACGCAGTCACCGGCTGCATACCGGATACCCATCTCGTCAATGGCCAGCCGCTGCTGCAACTCATGAACGATCCCGGCGACCGCTGCCGCCAGATGCAGTATGATGCGCTGACACATGCGCTCACAGTGCTTGGCTTTCACATCGCGCAGGAAACGACCAGATCCGATGTCGGGCCCTCGATGAGTGCCGCCGCATTCAAGGACACGCAATGGCCCTTCGCGCTGAAAGGCTCGAATGTGGAGGTCACGGGCTCCGGGGGCACCTATCAGTTCAAGACGGTTTCACGGGCCTTCGCGGTATCGCTTGGCAATATACCCTGCCCCCAGGCGGCCAACATCGCGGTTGCCGCGACATCGGAAATCGGTTCGCAAATCCGCGCGCTCGCGAATGAAGACAAAGCCTATGTCGCGGCGCACGGAATCCCGGCAGGCTGCGAGCATAAGACCGGTCTTCAGATCGGGATCACGACACGCTCGCCGGATGGCATGCTGTACTACATGGGCGAGGTCGCGCGTGCGTTGCTTCCGCCAGATTCCGCCCAGGCACCGAACGCGGTCACCCTGCGGGGCGACGAC
>CAZCJI010000359.1:0-3464 GCA_964498625.1 uncultured Rhizobium sp. | reverse complement strand
ACCGGGGAACTGAGGGCGCACGGGAGCTCCATCACAGAGGGCATCGGACAGGGCCGGGTAACTGCCAACCTTAATGGGGCACCGATCGACGATGCCTACCAAATTCCGGATAAGGAAATGCTGCCGATCATCTTCGATCTTCTCGAGCACGAAGGGCTGTGCATGGGCGGATCGACGGGGGTGAATATAGCGGGCGCAATTCGGCTTGCGAAAGATTTGGGACCTGGACATACGATCGTGACGATCCTTGCGGATTACGGCACACGCTATCAAAGCAAGTTGTTCAACCCCGGTTTTCTGAAGTCGAAAGGCCTGCCGGTTCCGAATTGGCTCGCGGTGCCGCGTCCGCCTATGAAAGTGCCCTTTGAGACATGACGCGCGCACCACTCGTCACAACCGAATGGCTCGCCGAGCATATCGATGCGCCGGACGTGCGCGTCGCCGATGCGTCCTGGTACCTGCCGGAGAAGAAACGGGACCCGAAGGCGGACTATCAGTCTGCGCACATTCCACGTGCCGTGTTCTTCGACATCGAAGACTTGTCCGATGAAAAGAGCGCGCTGCCGCACATGCTGGCGCCGGCGCCAAAGTTCGCCAGCCGTATGCGCAAGCTCGGGCTGGGCGACGGCAATCTGATCGTTGTCTACGATACTGCGGGCATCTATTCGAGCCCGCGGGCGTGGTGGATGCTTAGGACGATGGGACATGCGGATGTGGCAGTTCTTGATGGCGGACTGCCCAAATGGCGAGCGGAAAACCGGCCGGTGGAAGACATGACGGCGCCGGGCCATCAGCGGCATTTCACGCCGCGTCAGAACCACGCGCTGATACGCGACTTCGCGCAAATGTTGGACATTCAGAAAAGCGGTTCCGCGCAAATCGTGGACGCCAGAAGTCCCTCGCGGTTTGCGGGCCAGGAGCATGAGCCTCGCCCGGGCGTGCGGCGCGGACATATCCCGGGAAGCACGAATATCCACTACGCCGAACTGGTCCGCCACGATGGAACACTCAAATCGCCAGATGATCTGCGTGCCATTTTTGCTGCGCGCGGTATCGATCTGGCCAAGCCGGTTGTGACGACCTGCGGATCTGGGATCACAGCGGCGATTGAGATGCTGGCCCTTCAGGTTGCCGGCGCGGGCGATCTCGCGCTCTATGACGGCTCCTGGGCCGATTGGGGCGCGCGAGATGGTGCGCCGGTCGAATGCTGAAAATATCGCCCGAGAACAGCAAGAAGCGCGTCCCGATGACGGTGACGTTTCTGGAGATGCACGCGCGCCCGGCTGCTCTTCCGCCCCCACAGCCCAAAGGCAAAATCGCGCTCCTGCGCGCCGAGAGACCTCCTGTGCATTTCTATCGCTATCTCTACAACACGATCGGCGAAGACTATCTCTGGGTCGATCGCCGAAAGCTCACGGATGAAGCACTCACCACGATCATTCATAGCCCCGAAGTCGAACTCTATGTGTTGTATGCGGACGGATGCCCGGCGGGGATGGCGGAATTGGAATTCAAACCAAACGCATCGGCGCAACTCGCCTATTTCGGGCTGATGCCGGATTATGTGGGGCGACGGCTTGGCTATTACTTTGTCTATCAGGCCGCGTCGATTGCATGGTCGAGGCCCATCCCGTCGCTGCTGATCAACACCTGCACGCTGGATCATCCGCGCGCCCTGCCCCTTTATCAACGCGTCGGTTTCGTTCCCTATTCCCGCGAGGACCGCTATATCGAAATGCCGTGAGGGCCATTTCCTTCCGTTCACGGAACGGGCACAGTCCGGCCGTCATAAACGGGTGGGAGTTCAGGTATGGCGACGACGGATGGCGTGGCAGACACGCGGCAGCGAACTCTTTTCGGGCATCCGCTCGGGCTGACGTATCTGTTCACAACCGAAATGGCGGAGCGCTTTTCTTACTACGGAATGCGCGCGATTCTGATCCTTTATCTGACCAATGTCGTCCTGCTGAATCCCATCGCCGACAATGTCGTCGGCTATCACGCAATGAAGGGCTTGTTCGAGGCCCTCTTCAATGGCGGCCAACCGCTTGGCGTGCAGCCTCTCTCGTCCATCATCTACGGTAACTACACCGCTTTCGTATATCTGACGCCGTTCTTCGGCGGCATGATCGCTGACCGGTGGATCGGTCAGCGTTATAGCGTGATCGTCGGCGGCGTGATTATGGCGATCGGCGAGTTTGCTTTGATGCAGCCATCGCTTCTGTTCGTTGGCCTCGCTTGTCTCATCATCGGCAATGGCTTCTTCAAGCCGAACATTTCCACGCAGGTCGGCAATCTCTATCGGCCCGGCGATGCACGTATCGATCGCGCCTATTCGATCTTCTATGTCGGTATCAACGTCGGCGCATTCTTCTCGCCACTGATTTGCGGCAGCCTCGCAGAGGATCCGGCGTTCGGATACAAGTGGGGCTTCTTCGCCGCCGGCGTCGGCATGGTGCTCGGCCTGCTCGTCTACATGTTCGCATTGCGCACGCTGCCGAAGGACCGTATCGCGCGGCTCCAAGCTCAAACAGAAGAAAAAAAGCCACTGACCGCGGCCGACTGGAAGGCTGTCATCGCGCTCGTTCTCCTCTGCATCCCGACCAGCTTCTTCTGGGCCGTCTATGAGCAGCAGGGCAACACGATCAGCCTTTGGGCCGAGCAGTTCACCAACCGCCATCTGATCCCCGGTGTGGTCGATTGGGAAATCCCCGTCACCTGGTTCCAGGCGTTCAATCCGTTCATGATCTTCGCCTTCACGCCGCTGGTCGTCGCGTTTTGGGGACGGCAGGCGGCACGAGGCAAGGAACCAACGACCGTTACCAAAATGGCGTTGGGCGATTTTCTGTTGGCGCTTTCCTATCTTGCCATGGCTTTGGCGGCTTACGTCACCGGTCCAAGCGGGCACGCAAGCTGGCTGTGGCTATTGCTGTTCTTCGTGATCATCACACTGGGCGAATTGTATCTCTCGCCGATCGGCCTTGCGCTGGTCGCACGCGTGGCGCCGAAACAGATTCTTTCCGCGATGATGGGGTTATGGTTCATCACCAGCTTCACTGGTAATCTGCTGCAAGGCTATGTCGGCTCCTTCTTCAGCCGCATGGACAAGGTAAGTTTTTTCCTGCTTTGCGCGGGGCTCGCGCTTGGCGCATCGGTCGTGACGTGGCTATTCAACGGGCCGCTCAAGTCCACGCTTGAAGTGAAGCCCGAGCATCCGATGCCGCCAGCTCTGGAGCCGCAGCAGTAACCGTGAGCAACGAAGACAAGCCCGACACTATCGCCGTTTCTGCGGGACGAATGACGCGCGAGCACTTTGGCGCGGTCAACACGCCGGTCTATCGCACCTCCACGATCCTGCATCCGAATGTGGAATCGCTGAAGGGTGAGAAGCAGCCCTACAAATACGGCCGCCGCGGGACGCCGTCGAGCCGCAGCTTCGAGAGCGCGATCGAGGAGCTTGAAGG
>CAZCJI010000358.1:0-3466 GCA_964498625.1 uncultured Rhizobium sp. | reverse complement strand
GTGCCCTGCACTTCCTCGCACGCGCGCACGCAGCGCGAGCACACGATGCATTTCGACGGATCGTAGGTGAAGTAGGGATTAGACTCGTCTTTCTTGTCCTTGAGATGACCGTCGCCGTCATAGCCATAGCGCACTTCGCGCAGGCCAACGGCGCCAGCCATGTCCTGCAGCTCGCAGTCGCCGTTCGCCGAACAGGTGAGGCAATCGAGCGGATGATCGGAGATGTAAAGCTCCATCACGCCGCGACGGAGTTTCTTCAACCGCTCCGTCTGCGTACGCACGACCATGCCGTTCGCGACCGGCGTGGTGCACGACGCCGGCGTGCCCGCGCGGCCTTCGATCTCGACCAGACACAGACGGCAGGAGCCAAACGATTGCAGAGAATCGGTCGCGCAGAGTTTCGGCACGGCAGTGCCCATCATCGACGCGGCGCGCATGATCGACGTGCCTTCGGGGACGTCTATCTTCGTACCGTCGATGGTCAACGTCACCGTCGCGTCCGCCTTGGAAGCGGGCGTGCCGCGGTCGATGTCGTCAGCGAGCGGGCTCATCGCGCGAAATCCTGCGGGAAGTGATTGAGCGCGCTTAACACGGGATACGGCACGAAGCCGCCAAGCGCGCACAACGATCCCGACTTCATCGTATCACAAAGATCGCGCAAAAGCGCGAGGTTCTGGTTAACGTTTTGACCGCTGAGTATCTTGTCGATGGTCTCCTGCCCGCGCACCGAACCGATGCGGCAGGGCGTACATTTTCCGCAGGATTCTATTGCGCAGAACTCCATCGCGAAGCGCGCCTGCGCCAGCATGTCGACACTGTCGTTAAACACGACGACGCCGCCATGGCCGAGCAGCCCGTCCCGCGCTGCGAACGCCTCGTAGTCGAACTTCGTGTCGAATAGCGACGGTGGGAAATAGGCGCCGAGCGGCCCACCCACCTGCACGGCGCGCACGGGACGCCCGCTCCATGTTCCGCCGCCGATGTCGTTCACGATCTCGCCGAGCGTGAGGCCGAACGCAGTCTCGAACAATCCGCCATGCTTCACATCGCCGGCGAGCTGGATCGGCATCGTGCCGCGCGACCGGCCCATGCCGAAATTCGCATAGTACGCCGCGCCGTGTTCGAGGATCGCCGGCACCGACGCGAAGGTCAGCGCATTGTTGATCACGGTGGGCGCGCCGAACAGACCGTGATGCACCGGCAACGGAGGCTTTGCACGCACCTGTCCGCGCTTGCCCTCAAGGCTTTCGAGCAGCGCGGTCTCCTCGCCGCACACATACGAGCCCGCGCCAACACGGATTTCGATATCGAGCGCGTCGAACTGCGCGGCCGCTTTCTGCATCGCCGCGATCGCATGGGGATATTCGGAGCGGATATAGACATAGCCTTTGGTCGCGCCGGTCGCGAAGCCGGCAATCGCCATGCCTTCGAGCAGCAGGAACGGATCGCCTTCCATCAACATGCGGTCGGCGAAGGTGCCGCTGTCGCCCTCGTCCGCGTTGCAGACAATGTATTTCTGTGGTGCTTGCGCGTCGGCGCAGCCTTTCCATTTGATACCGGCGGGAAAGCCTGCGCCGCCACGTCCGCGCAAACCGGACTTCGTGACTTCTTCCAGCACCGCAGCGGGCCCGATCTCGTGCGCGCGCACCAGCCCGGCGAAGCCGCCTTCAGGTGGCGTGGCGGGGTCGATCTCGCCACAGCGTTTGAAGATCAAACGTGTCTGGCGTTTCAGCCAGGGATATTCGTCGATCAGGCCCAACGCTTTCGACGAAGTGCCATCGAGCACCGCATCGACATCCTCTGGCGCAAGCGGGCCGAACGCGCGCCAGCCTTTGTCTGTTTCGATTTCGAGCAGTGGCTCCAGAAACACCATGCCGCGCGAGCCCGTGCGCGTGAGGTCGAGCGCGATGCCGCGTTTCGCGGCAGCCTGCATCAACGCGTTGGAGACCTTCTCCGCGCCGAGCGCGATCGCTGCCGCATCCTTTGGGAGCCGCGCTCTCATGCGCTCACCAGTCTGTCGACGGCGTCATTGTCGAGGATCGCATGCACCTCGTTGTCGACCATCGCCGCGGGACCGCAGGCGCAGAGACCGAGGCAGAACACCGGCTCCAGAGTCCATTCGCCATCGGCGGTCGTACCGCCCCAATCGACGTTCAGCTTCTTTTTCACATGCGCCGCGACCGCATCTGCGCCGGAAGCCTGACACGCCTCCGCGCGGCAGAGTTTGAGCACATGCTTTCCATGCGGCCGGTCGAGGCGGAAGTCGTGATAGAACGTCACCACGCCATAGGTTTCGGCTTCAGTGATGTTGAAACCTTTCGCGATCACCTTCAGCGCCGCGCGCGGTATGAAACCGAACGCCGCCTGGATTTCATGCAATGCTGGAAGCAGCCCGCCCTTCACGGCCGCAAAGCGCGACACGATTTCGGCAGCGGTCTCGTCATTGTAACTCGCAGGCGCGGCGCGCGGTGTCATGCCCGAAGCGGTGAAAACGGCGCGCGACTATAGGACTATGAGAATCCTAGCGGAAGCGTATGTCTGCCCACGTTTTTCGTGGGACGCAATCATCGAACAAAGCGGCACGGCAGCAGTGGGCGAAAAGTTCAGGCGTTAAGACACGTGCGCTTATTTAAACAAGATCCCGATCGTCTCTGCGATGCACGCCGGGCGTTTCTCGCCATCGATCTCGATGGTGATCTCGCTGATGATCTGCATGCCGCCACCCCGCGCTTCAACAGACAAGATCTTGGAGCGCGCACGCACCCGGCTTCCCACCGGGACCATGTTGGTGAAGCGAACCTTGTTGGAGCCGTAGTTGATCCCGCGCGTCACGCCTTCCACTTTCAGGAAATTGCCTGTCAGCCACGGGATCAGCGAGACGGTCAGATAGCCATGCGCGATGGTCTTGCCGCCCGGCATCTCCTTCGCCGCACGCGCGACATCGATGTGAATCCACTGATGATCGCCGGTCGCGTCCGCGAATTTATTGATGCGGTCCTGGTCGATCGTGACCCAGTCGGAAACGCCGATTTCCTGGCCGACAAGCTTCGGCAAATCCTCGAAATTGGTACTGATCATGGCGAAATCCTTCAGACGATCCGGGAGTCGCGTTTCCCCCAATAGCGGTCGCGGATCAAACGTTTGTAGAGCTTGCCGGTCGGATGACGCGGCAGTTCCTTCTCGAAATCGACGGAACGCGGGCACTTAATCGGCGAAAGACGTTCGCGACAATAGGCGATAAGTTCATCTGCGAGCGCGGGTCCGGCATCGGCCCAGTTCGCGGGCTGGACGACGGCCTTCACCTCCTCGCCGAACTCCTCATTGGGCACGCCGATCACCGCGACATCGGCGACTTTCGGGTGCGAGATCAACAGGTTCTCCGCTTCCTGCGGATAGATGTTCACTCCGCCGGAGATGATCATGAAGGCCTTGCGGTCGGTGAGGTAGAGATAGCCCTCCTCGTCGA
>CAZCJI010000357.1:0-3468 GCA_964498625.1 uncultured Rhizobium sp. | reverse complement strand
AACGTGATGCCCGATCTCGCCAACGCGATGAAGCAGAATCCGACGCTGAAGATTCTGCTGATGGGCGGCTATTACGATCTCGCGACACCCTATTACGAAGGCTGGTACGAGATGCATCAACTGCAGATTCCGGACAGCCTGCAGAAGAATATCCAGTACCACTACTTCGCGTCAGGCCACATGGTGTATGCGCACCAGCAATCGCTGGCGGAGATGCACAGCGCGACGGCGGATTTCATCCGCGCCACGAGCAACGTGAAGTAAGAGCTGCGCTCCCCCACCCTTCGACAAGCTCAGGGTGAGGGATGAGTTGAATGCCCCTTCATCCTGAGCTTGTCGAAGGATGAAGGGCCGGCTCGACCTCGAAATAAAGATGATAGTGCGAACGGCAGCCGGGGTTGAACCCGGCACCGCACGCCGGGCATATGTTGTCGCAATCGAGATACTGACGGATGCGCAGCTCAGTGCCGCACGCGCCGCAGAGAACAGCTTCAGAGTCGAAGTCTGACTTCGGCCACACCGCGATGGCGTGATCCGCGAGCGCGTCGTGGCAATCCTTGCAGGCGTAGTATTCCCCGCAGCACTTCATCCTGATCGCGACGATATCGAGCGGCGAATGCCAATGCGCGCAGCGCGTCTGCGCATCCAGATCGACGCCGCGAACAACTGGCCGCGTCACTCCGGCCCCGTGGCAAGCAGATTGGCGAGTGCGGCGAAGGTCAGATAAGCGAGGAACAGGGGCGCCAGACCGGTCAGGATCTCGCCGTCCAGCCCGGTAAAGGTGCTGCAGGGCAAAAGCCTGTAGGCCGAACCCACAAACAAAAGCTGGATGCCGACGACGGCGAGCGCGCCTTGCAGGAAGGCAAGCAGCGACGCGCCCATCGCTTCGGGCCGCTGCACGCGTTCCAGCCGGATCAACCCCGCGGCCAGCCTGAGCCGCGAAGCGGCGGACGCGAAATACACGATCGCGAGAAACCAGACAAAGGCCGACGTGAATATCCGCCCGCCGTCGAGGCCGCAGGGCAGAAGATCGTCCTGGATCACGCGCTGCCCCGGCACCACGAAGGAAATCGCGTCGCGAATCGCGCCGGCCGCCGGCGACTGCATGATCTGCGGCGCAAGCCACACCTGCACGGCAAAACTCAGCACGGCGAAGACGACGAAGGTCATCTCGTTGAATCCCGGTAAAAGATGATGCGGCTTGAAACGCTGCAGCAATGAACCGCCGTGGTCCGTCGCCACCGCATAGCCGCCGACGAACAGCAAACCCATCGCGGCGAACAGCAGCGTGCAGACCGCGATCATGCGGAATGCCTCCAGCTCCGGCGTTCCGCCCAGGAGCGCGAAGTTCAACGCATGCGCGCCTGCAAACAGGCAGAACACGACCCAGCCTTTCGCGAAAAGGCGCGCCATTCCCATCGCGGCAGGTCCCCTCTTGCTCTCTAGGCTGACGCCGCGAATGCCGCGCCTTTGCCTCGCGCGGCACTCAGATTTTCCGAAAGCAGGAATGCAAGCTCCAGCGCCTGGCTGGCGTTGAGGCGCGGGTCGCAGCGCGTCTCGTAACGGTCACGCAGATTGAAATCGGTGATGTCCTGCGCGCCGCCGGTGCATTCGGTGACGTTCTGGCCGGTCATCTCCAGATGGACACCGCCCGCATGCGTGCCTTCGGCGCGATGCACCTCGAAGAAGGTTTTCAGCTCCTTGATGACGCGCTCGAACGGCCGCGTCTTGATGCCGGCGGCGGACTTGATCGTGTTGCCATGCATCGGGTCGCAGGACCACACGACATTCGCGCCGCTCTTCTTCACCGCGCGGATCAGCTTCGGCAGCTTTTCCGCGACCTGATCGGCGCCGAACCGCGCGATCAGCGTCAGGCGGCCCGGCCTGTTCTCCGGATTGAGCAGCGCCGCGAGCTTGACGAGATCGTCTTCGCTCATGCTCGGTCCGCATTTGAGGCCGATGGGATTCTTGATGCCACGGCAATATTCGACATGCGCGCCATCGGGCTGGCGCGTGCGGTCCCCGATCCAGATCATATGCGCGGAGGTGTCGTACCAATCGCCGGTGATCGAATCCTGCCGCGTCAGCGCCTCTTCATAAGGCAGCAACAGCGCCTCATGGCTGAAATAGAAATCGACCTTCGAGGTCCGCGCCGCGACCGCGTCCGCGAGCGAAAACGTGCGCAGAAAGCCAACGCCTTCGGTGATGCGGTCCACCACTTCGAGATAGCGCTTCAACAGATCGGGGTGATGGTGATCGTCGAGATACCAGTGCCGCGCGCGGTTGAGATCGGCATAGCCTCCGGTCGCGAACGCGCGCACAAGGTTCGCCGTCGCCGCCGCCTGGAAATAGGCGCGCAGCATCCGGCCGGGATCGGGGACGCGATCGGCCTCCGTAAACTCTTCGCCGTTGATGATGTCGCCGCGATAGGACGCAAGTGTCTTGCCGTCGCGCGTCTCGTTGTCATCGGAGCGCGGCTTGGCGAACTGCCCCGCGATGCGGCCGACCTTCACCACCGGCACATCGGCCGCGAAGGTCAGCACCGTCGCCATGCTCAGGAAAACACAGAACGTATCGCGGATATTGTTGGCGCTGAACTCGGCGAAGCTCTCGGCGCAATCGCCGCCCTGCAGCAGGAAAGCCTTGCCCTCGGCGACCGCGCTCAGACTGGAGGTCAGATTGCGCGCTTCTCCGGCGAACACCAGCGGCGGATAGGTCCGAAGCTGCCGCTCGACAGCCGACAGCGCCGCCGGATCCGGGTATTCCGGAACCTGACGGATCGGCTTCTGACGCCAGCTTTGCGGGCTCCAGGGCACGGGAGCGGTCTCCTTTTCAGCCTGTGGATATAAGGGGCTGGCCCGACTTTGGCCAGAACCGCCTGAACCCGTGGTGAATTGTGCGCTTACCCCGGTTTCGGCACGATCCGGATTTCGATGCGGCGGTTTCGCGGCTCGGCCTTGCCGTCGCCAGTCGCGATTTTCAGATGCGCGGAGCCGTAACCGGTCGCGGTCAGCCTGCCGCCGGCAATACCATCCGTGCGCAATTCGGCAGCGACAGTATCTGCGCGCTTCTGCGTCGTCGCGACCGCCTTGTCGGGATCGGCGCGCGTATCGGTGTAGCCGTTCACTTGCACCTGCGTATGGTCATAGTGCTTGAGCGCCGACGACAGATTGCGCAAAAGATCGCGGCCGTCATCGGTCAGGTTTCCCTTCTCGAACATGTCGTCGCTTTTAAGATTGAGCACGACCACATCGCCGGGCCGCGCGACCGGAATACCGCGCAGGTAATGACGCAGGTCGCGCTCCAGCCCGTCCATATAGGCGCCGGCGTTCTTTGCCGTCAGAGGACCGGCGCTGCTGCCGTAGTTCGGCATCGACGGCCTGGCGCGCGGCGGAGGCGGTGGCGCCTGATGGGGCTGTATGTCCGCCGGATTGGGCGGCGGGGGCGGCGGTGTCACATAGGAATAGT
>CAZCJI010000356.1:0-3474 GCA_964498625.1 uncultured Rhizobium sp. | reverse complement strand
GCCCGCTTCATCCGAGCCGCATCAGCACGGCCCGTGGGGTTAGCGCCGGACGAGCTTTGCGCGGCGCTTCTCTAGCAACTTCACAAGGCCGTCTTTGACTTTGGCGAACAGCGTTGGCGGCAAGAAGCCATAGGCATAGACGCCGCGCTTGCCGGGAACGGGAGCCAGCCCAGCGTTCGGCCAGAAATCGACATTGGCTTCGGAAACCACAACCCACGAACGCGCATCGTCCAAACCAAGATGCTCCGCGACGGTGGATGGGATTTCGATAGCCACGGTTTCACCACTCGGTCGCGAATGGGTAATCGGCAGGATCAAAACGAGTTGCGGATCGGCGTCATCGTCTAGAGTCGCCACAAGACAAGCCGGGCGCCCTTTGCCGGATGCCCGCGCCGAAGCAGCTTCGCGCTGCCAGAGATAGTCATAGCGGATAACAAGGCCGGGCTCAGGCCGCGGAAGCGGCATCGCCTATTTCATCAGCTTGTTGAGACGGTCATGGCGCTTGTCCATCTTTGCCGAGCGCGCGGCCTCGATGATCGTATCCGGTAGGTCATGAATAGCATGACTACGCTTCGACGCCGCCACCAGCCAATCATAGCGCTCCGCCGACATCAGGACGAGCTCGCGCCGCCCATGCCGCGTAATCTCTACCGGCTCGCGTTGCGCCTTGTGCTGAAACTCGCCGAATTTGCGTTGAAACTGCTGGGCGGTAGTTTGGGACATGACGTTCTCCGAAGAATACGAATTATTCGTATAATCTACGAAGGTCGTCAACACGGGTTCATCTAGCTTCGCCATATTTCCTGGACCGCATCAATCAATCCGTAGTGGATTAAATTTGAAGCTATCCGCGCTTGCGGGTGCGAATAGGCAATTACAATTCTATTCCCTTCGAGTTGTAGGTACTCGATCCCGCGCGATGTCCTTTTCCACGGACCGGCATCTGATGGCTTCATATGCTCATTGAAAGCACCCGTTACGATGGACCCACAACAAATGGTCAGGTCTGCTTTGTAGATGTCGTACTGCCTTTTAATGTATTCGGAGTCACGCATAACTGCCTGCCACCATGAACCAGCGTCCGTGGTATGCCCGCCTGGGATTTTCTTGAGATTCATGGCTGCAATGGTGCTCAGTTCCGCTATTCGTCTTTCATGATTGATATGCTCCAATTCGCTCCAATCTACTTCCCGCGATTGTCGCATGGCGAAAACCCATCGGGTCACGACATCCCAGGTCTCCTTTCGCTCTCCTTGGGTCAAAAGTTCGCGCAGACACCAGCCGCCTCCGCCCAAATCATTTACTTCCTTCAGCAGGAGCAATATCTTTGGAGCAGAGCGCGTGAATGCGTCTGCATTGACCGCACCGTCGGAGACAAAACTCTCACGCAAATTTTGGGGTAGATGTTGGCGCCATTTTGCGAAGAGCTGTTCTTCTTGTTCTAAAATTCCGCCCAACACCACCTCCAAAAAATTACATTCTGAACACGCCGAACTTCGTGTCGCCGATGGCGGTCATATGCGCTCCGTCGCCTGCGCGTTCGCTTTCTTGTAATCCCCCGCCCAATCCCACATCTCACCCGTCAAAGACGAGGCGACGAGTTTATCGATGCGATCGCGCACCGCGGGCGCGAGTTGTGGACGCTGCATCTGCCACGCGGCTCTCACAGCCGGAAACAGCATCACGCGTTGCAGGTTCAGAACCGCCGTATCGAGCGACTCCTTGTCGAGGAAGCCGGCATCGTGTTGCCACAGCGCATCCTCGACCACCGCAACCTGTATCCGCATATAATAGTAGGACTGCAGCAATTCCCGAGGTGAAAGCGCATCATTGTTGACGATCTTCGTCACGGTGTCGGCGATCTCGGTCTGCATCGAGGTCAACGCGGCATTGATCACGCGCTCTGTCCGCGCCTGGTGCATTAGCGCGCGTTGTGTCTTTTGCGCCTGGCGCACCTGGATCGCGAGATAGACCAGCGAGATCACGACGGCGATGCCGCTGACGAAACTGCCGATGCTGGCGAGATCGGTGAGGCTCATGGCACCATCCTGAATACGCCGAGCTTACAGTTTCGGCACCAACGCCGCGGCGACTTTCTTTTGGGCGGCGGATTGCTGCGCCAGCATATCGTCCGCGGCTTTGCCCCAGAACTCGCCGCTCGAAACAATGACATTGACACTCATGCCGACCTCGCCCTTGCGCACGACGAGTTCGCCGGGCGTGTCATAGGCCTCGTCGCCGAGACCGGCGACCGGCTTGTCCTGCGGGCTGGCGGTGTAGATCATCTTCCAGTCGCCGACCATGATGGTGATCGCGCCGTTCGGGCTTGTGTACTGGCATTGCGACATGTGCGGATTGGGCTGCGCCTTGCGCGTCAGCTTCGCGGCATCGCCGAGCAACTGTTTCGCCGCCGCATCGTCGAGCACATCGCAGGCATTGGATCCCGATACGAACTGTGGCCCTACCGGCGCCGCGGCTATCGCCGTGTGTTTGGATTCAGACGACGGTCCACAATCCGCGAGCGCGAAGGCCGCAACAGCGACCACCGGCAACAAAACAGTCTGGCGCAAAATCATGCTATTCCCCCCGAAAAATGAAATGCTTACCCAAGTCACTCACATCCTGAACACGCCGAACTTCGTGTCGCCGATGGGCGCGTTCAGACACGCGGACAAAGCGAGCGCGAGCACGCGGCGCGTATCCGCCGGCGCGATGATGCCGTCGTCCCAGAGCCGCGCGGTCGCGTAATAGGGATTGCCCTCGTCTTCGTATTTCTGGCGGATCGGGGCCTTGAAGGCTTCGGCCTGCTCCGGCGTCCATTTGTCGGCGTCGCGATGCACCGTCGCGAGCACACTCGCCGCCTGTTCGCCACCCATCACGGAGATGCGCGAGTTCGGCCACGAGAACAGGAAGCGCGGCCCATACGCGCGGCCGCACATGCCGTAATTGCCCGCGCCATACGATCCGCCGATGATGAGCGTGATCTTCGGCACCTGTGCGGTGGCGACGGCGGTCACCATCTTGGCGCCGTCCTTTGCGATGCCGCCGCTTTCGTATTTCTGGCCGACCATGAAGCCCGAGATGTTCTGCAGGAACAGCAGCGGCACCTTGCGCTGCGAACATAACTCAATGAAATGCGCGGCTTTCAGTGCGCTCTCGCTGAACAGGATGCCGTTGTTGGCGACGATGCCGACGGGCATGCCCTCGATGCGCGCAAAGCCGGTGACGAGCGTGGTGCCGTAGCGCTTCTTGAACTCGTCCAGCTCCGAGCCGTCCACCAGCCGCGCGATCACCTCGCGCACGTCGTATTGCGTCATCAGCGACGGCGGCACGATGCCGTTGAGTTCGGCGGTGTCGTAGAGCGGCGGACGCGGGGCGGCGACGGGAATGTCCGGCTGCTTCACATGATTGAGGCCGCTCACGATGCGCCGCACGATGGCGAGCGCGTGGCTGTCGTCATTGGCGAGATAGTCG
>CAZCJI010000355.1:0-3494 GCA_964498625.1 uncultured Rhizobium sp. | reverse complement strand
TCGCGCGCCGTGGTGCGGCCGAGCCCCGACCTGCTCTATTCCGCCTGCCCGTTCGATCTCGATGCGCTTGCGGGTCATGTCCTGCATGTACACGCGGATCGCATGCCGAACACGTACTGGTCGTTCTCGGTCTTCGACGCGGAGACCAACAACATCTTTGTGCTCAACGACCGGCAGGCGAAAACCGATAAAGCGGATTTCGCGGTCGTGGGCCCAGCGCAGGACAAGGTGCCGCCCGGACTTGTTGTCCGTTCCCCGACGATGCGCGGACTGGTGCTGGTTCGCACCCTGATTAACGACGAGAAGAACTTCGCCATGATCGACACGGCGCGCCGGACCGCCACCTGCGGCCCCTTCCGGAACTGATCGCGCCGCCGCGCTACATATCGGTGTCGATCTTCGCCTTTTCCGGCTCTTTCTTCCTGGGTTTTTTCACCTTGATCTCGCCGTCGGCTACGGCACGGATCAGGACATCGAGAAAATCGATCGTCATGCCGAAATATTCCTTGTCGCCGGGTTGCCAGATCACCGGCGGCGGTGCGTCGCCCGGTTCCGGAAACAGCGGTGCCGACGGATCGCGATAGAATTCCTCGCTGAGGATGCGGTTGGATTCGGCGAAGCCGGCCATGACGGCGGCGCTTTGCGCGCGGTCCAGAATATCGGCCGAGCGGACATAGGTGTCGGAGCGGCGGACGAGCGCCCAGAAGAACTTGTCGCGATTGAATTCCAGACCGATGTGATTGAGCGCGCGGATATAATCGAGCAGTTCGCGCCGCGGCGAGGGGTTGCGCATTTTTTCTCCGCGCGCACGCAGTTCTTCCTCGACATCCACGCCCAAGACGGAAAAGAAATCGGCGATCGAATTGACCGTCGCGCCGTCACGTTCATAGGGCCTGAGAATAAGCGCCCTGGGGCCGAACACCGCCGCCCATTGCCGGATGACGGAGAGATAGTCTCCGCGAAAATGGAATTTGCCGCACCAGTCGTCGAAGTCGAGCTTGCGGCCGCCGACCACGGTCTGCTTGTAGAGCGATTGCAGATATTTGTCCTGCCGGCGCAGATAGATCACGACCCGCACGTCGTCGATGCCTGCCACTTGTTCCTTCACCAGCGCCGGATCGCTGAACCAGAACGCTTCGGAGCTGAGAACATCCATCGGATAGTGTTCTTCGGCGAGTTCGCGGCGCATCGCGTCCCAGATATCGAGACTGTAACCTTCGTCGCCGCGAAGCGACCAGGCATAAGCGTGGTGCTGGCGGCCGGCGCCCATGCCTGCGGAGATGTAGCGCACGCCCTTTTTCTTCAGCGCCTAGATCCGGAGCGCCATGAAGGTCTGCAGCGCGGAGGTGCCCGTCTTATGCGTGCCGATGTGAAGATAAAGCACACGATTACCTTGGAACTCTTCGAGTCACAAAGTTAACGGCGCACTCATTGATCCGCAATCATTGGATGTCTATACCCACATGCATCTGCCCATGATCCATTCGACAGCGGACGCACCGCAAATCCCGCCAGCGCTGGAAATCATTGGCACGCTTGGCTAAAATTTGTCGCGAAATGTCGCGGGCGGTCTGATTGCTTATTCTCCATATCGGCACACACAAGACCGGCACGTCGTCGCTGCAGGTTCTTCTCACGCAGCACGCCGCCGCGTTGCGCGAACAGGGCGTGCGCTATCTCGAAGCCGCGCGCGAGAACCGGATCGCGCATCATCCGCTGGCATGGTCGATCCGCGGACGCCGCGGCACGCCGCTCACGGTGTGGCATGAGGTGCGCGAGGAACTCGCGAGCGCGCCGGAACCGGTGAAGCTGCTCAGCACCGAAGGCTTCTGGTTCGAGAACCCGGAAGAGATCAAGGAACAGCTCGGCTATTCCGGCCCGGTCAAGATCATCGCCTATCTCAGGCGTCAGGATAAATATCTGCAATCGCTCTACAAGCAGACCGTATCGAGCGGCCGCAAGACCGATTTCGAGACCTGGCTGAAGGACATGCCGCATCGCGGAAATTATCTCGCGATCATCACGCGCTGGGCGGCGGCGTTCGGCGACGACGCGATCACGATCCGGCCCTATGAGCGCGGCGGCCAGACCATCGACGTGGTCGAGGATTTTCTGCAAGTCCTCAATCTCGATCCCGCGCCGCTGCTGGTGGACCGGAAATATCCGCAGAACCCGTCGCCGCGCCGCGAGCTGCTGCATTTCCTGCGCGCCTTCAACCAGCTCAATCTCAAGATGGATCACGAGAAATTCTTCTACGCCGTGCTCCAGCGCAACAAGGCCTATATCCGCTCGACCGATCTTCTGACGCCGGAACGCTGCGCGAGCATGATGGAGGATTACGCGGAAGCGAACGCCAAGCTCGCGGCGCGTTTCTGGCACGACAGGACCACGCCGCTGTTTCCGCCCCTCGCGCGGCGCGAGCTGCCGCCGGTGTGGAATTTGGACGATCCGGAATTCTTCACCCTCACCGTCGACGTTCTGACCTCGGTGGTGGAATTCCTCGCCGGTGAGAACGGACCGAAAAAGAAAAGGCGCAGCACGGCCAGGCCGCCCTGAGGCCTCAGTACCCGAATTCCTCGTGCAGGAACCACTCGCGCTCCATGAGCTTGCGGGTGGCTCCGCGCTTGAGCTTGACCTCGTCCTGATAATAATCGACGCGCTCGGAGGAATTGATCGGCTGCGTTTCGTTGATGAACTTCACGGCGCCTTCGACGTCGGTCATGGCGTGGGCAAGCGGCCCGCGCACCAGCCGGGTGAGATCTTCGACAAAGGTTTCGTAGCGCACGAAGAAGGCCGGCAGCTTCTTCTCTTTGTATAGCGCGCGGATCTAGTCCTTGCTGCGGCATTAGGCGAGCGTGTGGCCGGGGTCCGGGATCGCGACGCGCAGATAGCGGAAGGATTGCAGCCCGATGAGCTCGCTGATGGCGCCGCCGCCCATTCCGAAAAAGACCTTGTCGATGATTTCCGCGTTGTCCGGCTTCAGCGAGTAGTTGAGCCATTTGTTGAAACCCCGCATCGTACCGTCATAGAGATCATTCACGCCCTCTATGGCGAGCTTCTTGTGCATCTTGCCGCGCCGCTCGCTGCCGAAGGAATAGAGCGAGAGATAGGAATCGAGCGGATCGCGCACGGAGATGAAGTAGAATTTCTTCGGATCGTAATTTGCGCCCATGGGATGATGGGATTCGTAGCGGATTTCCTTTTCCCTGCTGAAGCGCTTCAGCATCGCGGAAATAAAGGTGGTGCCGGTCTTCTGCGGCGCCAGATAGACAAAGCTCTGAAACTCATGCATTCCGGGTTAACCTGAAAAGGCGGACGGGCCGCCGCGACGCGCCGTTTTACGGGAAAAAACGCCGTCCGCAAGAGCGGGCGCGGCGCGCGGGAATCGAAGGGAATCGCCATGAAACGCATACTGGCCGTGGCACTTGTGGCGCTGTCCGCGGCGGGCGTCGCACATGCCGGGACGCCCGTCACCTTCGTGACCGACTGGAAAG
>CAZCJI010000354.1:0-3519 GCA_964498625.1 uncultured Rhizobium sp. | reverse complement strand
ATGTCGGCGACGAGGGCGGCTTCGCGCCGAACCTGAAAAGCGCCGACGAAGCGCTCAGCTTCATCATGAAGGCGATCGAGAAGGCGGGCTACAGGCCGGGCGAAGATCTCTATCTCGCGCTCGATCCCGCTTCGACCGAGTTCTTCAAGAATGGCAAGTATGAACTCGAAGGCGAGGGCAAATCGCTGACGCCGGATCAAATGGTGAAGGTCTATGAGGATCTCACATCGCGCTACCCCATCATCTCCATCGAGGACGGCATGGCCGAAGACGATTGGGATGGCTGGATCGCGCTGACCAAATCCCTCGGCGCGAAGGTGCAACTCGTCGGCGACGATCTTTTCGTCACCAACACCGAGCGCCTGAAGCAGGGCATCGCCGGGCACGCGGCGAACGCCATCCTCATCAAGGTCAACCAGATCGGCTCGCTGACCGAAACGCTCGACGCCGTCGACACCGCGCACCGCAATGCCTATCGCGCCGTGATGTCGCATCGTTCCGGCGAGACGGAAGACTCGACCATCGCCGATCTCGCGGTGGCGACGAATTGCGGACAGATCAAGACCGGTTCGCTCGCGCGTTCGGACCGGCTCGCCAAATACAACCAGCTTCTGCGCATCGAGGAGATGCTGGGTGATCAGGCGATCTATGCGGGACGCAGCGTTCTGAAGATGTAGCGCTCCAGCGCCCAATTGAACCGCATGATTTCGAGGGGAGGGGTGCGACCCTCTCAATTTCGACGCTTCCAGATTTCGTGTGCCTTTCATCGATGTACCCAACATCGTGATACTTGAAATCGCGTTCTCAACAATTTTCGTCAGTGCGATCTGCGCCTGATGCGCGCGGCACAAGATGTTGCGGTTGCAGCAGGTGTCGAGCAGTCGTTTTTCATTTTGGCGGATACCCCCACCCCCTCTCCTTTCTCTCGCCGCGGTGTCTTGAGACAAACCGGCCCGCAGACATGGGGATCGTGACACGCCGGATCAAGTGGCCGGCGCGCATCTTCTCGCAAAACGGGAGGCGATGATTTAGGCTCGCACCGTCGCGCGGCGCGGGGATGATGTCATGACAACGAGTTCCAGATTGGCGTTGCTCACGATCGCATGGCTCGCATCCACGGCTGCCTATGCCGATGTCGCGATCTCCAAAAAGCCGACTGTAAACATGAATTGCTCCAACGGCGTGTGTTCGCCGACGGCGAGCGATGCGGTGCTGAATGTCAGCGATCTGGCGAACATGCTGGCCAGCGGCGATGTGAGGGTCACGACCGGCAGCGGCGCGACCAACATCGTCGTGAAAGATTCCGTCGGCTGGGCAACCACCAGCCGGTTGACGTTCGATGCCAATCAGTCCGTGACCATCGACAAGCCCGTGATGGTCACGGGGACGGGCGCTGTAACCGTTACGACCAATGACGGCGGCAGCGGCGGCGATCTCATCTTCGACGGCAAGGGCAATGTGACGTTCTGGGATTTATCGAGCAGCCTGATCGTCAATGGCAACAGCTACACCTTGGTTGGAGACATCGCGACGCTGGCCAGCGACATCGCGAACAATTCCACAGGCTTTTATGCACTTGCAAATGACTACGATGCTTCAGTGGATGGCACTTATGATGAGGCGCCCGTCACCACCGGGTTCACTGGAACATTCGAAGGTCTTGGGCATGCCATCGACAAGCTCACTATCAGCGGCTCGGCCGATTGGGTCGGATTATTTCGGCTGGCGGGCGGAGGGACCGGTACATTGCGTGATGTTGGATTGTTACATGTGAATATTTCAGGAACCGGGTCGGGTGGGGGCGGCGCGCTCTTGGGAGCGAGCGAAGGCACCACCATCGTCGGCTGCTATGCGACAGGTTCGGTTTCCTTGAGCGGAGCTTGGGTGGGGGGGCTTATTGGCGGTAGCCAATCAGAACCTGACGGAATTCTGGTCCGCTCGCGGGCCAATGTGTCCGTGAAAGCGCCCAGCGCGACGTATGCAGGAGGACTAATCGGCCTATCCTACCTAACAGTCTCCCTGTCGAGTGCCTCAGGCAATGTCGTTGCCGGTAACAATGCATTCGCGGGCGGATTGGCTGGATTCGCAGGCTGGAACATCGCCCAGTCCTATGCCACTGGGCGCGTGAGTGCAGGTGCAAGTTCAACAATCGGAGGGCTGGCTGGTGAGTTCTGTTGTGGCACCCTTTTGTCCGACAGCTACGCTACCGGCGCCACCAAGAGCGGTGAAGGCTCAATCGTTGCAGGCCTTGTCGGCATAGCCAATTCGGTCGATGCGACCATCAGCACATCGTATTCGACCGGCCATGTGGACGTAAAGAATGCCGCGCACAGCGGCGGCTTGCTTGGTGAATGGGGCAACGGCGCGAAGCCTGATCACGACTATTGGGACAGGGACACGACGGGCGAAAACAACCGTCAAGGCTGCGACAATCGCAATTGCCCCGGCCATTCTCACGCTCGCACAACACAAGAGCTTCAGGCCGGTCTACAGGCAGGTTTCGATCCCAACATCTGGGGCCTAAATCCAAACATCAATGGCGGGTTACCGTATCTGATCGCCAACCCGCGGTAACATCGCTTTCGCAAAAACAAAACGCGCCGGGCGTTTCCACCCGGTGCGCTTCTTAAGCGGTAAGCAACCGCTCCGTGTCAGTTCGACTCCGTGAACTGCACGAAGGGGAGGTTCTTTTTCTTGCCCGGCTTCACTTTGCACTTGCCGAGATTCAGGTTGTTGGTCTCGCCGGTCGTGCCGTCATTGGCCTGGCAAACCGGGGCAGCCGTCGATCCGTTCGTTACGTTGATCTTGACGGTGAGCTTGGTGCCGGCGCTGAAATTCGCCTGCGAGCCGCCGCCGTCGCCGATGACGTTGAACTCCGATTCCGTCCAGCCGGTCGACAGATATACGACGCTGTCCTGGCCGGTGGTGCTGTAGGCGTTTCCACCGTCCGTAAACACAAGCGTATCGACGCCGCTTCCGACCGCGGATCCCGACATGGTCATCTGGGGAAGATCGGTGATCGGTTCTTGCGGGGTGCTTTTGGCCGCGCTGTTCTTGTAGCAATCCTGAGAGAAGCTGTTCCATCCGCTCGGGCAATGCACGGAACCGCCGCTATAGTTGATCAGCCAGTACTGCATGAAGGATGCGTGCTCGCTGCTGGAATAAACGTATTGCAGCCAGGCGAGGCAGTTTGCCGGAACATTGGCGCTCGCACAGGCCTGATTGTTCGACATGAAGTTTGAGTTGAGCTGGATCGAATAGACGTTTTGGCCGCCATCGGTTTCCGTCTTCAGGTTTTTGGCCTTCGGGAACGATCCTTCCATCGCGGAGGCGATCGACGAACTCACCAGGGCATAGTCGTGGCCGTCGCCGGTTGTCTGCGCTCCGTTGTGGGCGCCGATCGCCGGCACATAGGGACGATTGGGCGCCGTCGTGCAGGCCGTTTTCCGCCATACGGTCAGCGGGTAGCTGGCTTCGAAACATCCGCCGCCCGGTGTCGCCGTATGCCCGATGGCCGTG
>CAZCJI010000353.1:0-3519 GCA_964498625.1 uncultured Rhizobium sp. | reverse complement strand
GGCTAGGACTTGCAGTAGACGCAGAGCTTGTTGCCGGTCGGATCGCGCAGATACGCGCCATAGAATTCCGTCTTCTCCGGCGGACGGTAGCCCGGCTTGCCTTCATCCGTGCCGCCCGCGGCCAGCCCCGCCGCATGTGCGGCTTTCACCTCGTCCTGGGTCTTCGTGGGAAACGCCAGCATCGAGCCATTGCCGAAGGTCGCGGGTTCGCCGTTTGCCGGCGGGCACACATAGACGCCGTGGCTATCCGAACCCTTCGGGCCATAGCCGATCCAGCCGCCATCGGCGAATTTGCGCTCATGGCCGAACGCGCCGAAGAACGCATCATAGAATTTGCCGGACGCTTCGCCGTCCTTCGCCCCGATCGTTACATAGCCAATCGTCGTCATGGTTCCCTCCCGAAAAATCGAAGGCGCAGCTTATGGCTGGAAATGAACAAAGCAAGAACATTTTTGCCGGGAGAGCCCTGCGGAATCCGCATGGACCGGTCACATCGTCGGATCGGTGATGGCCACGATCAGTCCGGCCGCCTGACCGAGTCTGTCGATCTGCTCCGGCGGCAACCGGTCGAGCGCCTTGGTCAATCGCGCCAGGCGGCGTTTGCGCCCGGCTTCGAGAAGCTGGCGGCCTTTGCGCGTGAGAGAGATTTCGGCAGAGCGGCGGTCGAGCGGTTTGCGCGTCACGAGTTCGAGCTGCTCGAGCGCGCTCACCAGTTGCGACATGGTCGGCGGCTTGACCTGCTCGGCCGCCGCCAATGCGCCGAGCGTCTGCGGGCCGCCATAGGCGAGCACCGAAAGCACCGAAAGCTGCGCGCCGGTGATGCCAGACGCCACATCTTCCTTGCGCATGTAACGCAGAAGGCGAATGGCCGCGCCGTGCAGCTGGTCGGCGACCTGCTCGTTTCGCATCGGGGAACGGGGCACTTGACGCGTCTCCAGAATAATAGTTAGGTTACCTAACAGTATGAAGACCTAACTTTAGGCTGCGGAGGGCAGGATGGAAAGCGAGCGCAATCTCGCGGGGCGCAAGCTGGTGCAGGTGGCGTTGACGGTGCGCGACATCGACCGCGCGCGCATTTTCTATCGCGACACGCTCGGCCTCACGCTGATGTTCGAGGCTGGAACCATGCTGTTCTTCGACATCGCGGGCCAGCGGCTGATGGTCGGACTTGCGGAACGCGCGGACAAACCGATCGCCGGCGGCACTTACCTCTATTTCGATGCGCCCGATCTGCCCGCGCTTGTTCTTGCACTGAAGGCCAAGGGAGTCGAATTCATCGGCAACATGGAAACCTTGCAGCGAACGCCCACGCACGAACTCAAGCTGCAGTTCTTCAAGGATCCCGACGGCAACGAGATCGGCCTGATGGGCATGGTGCCCATCGCGGCTTGATCCCGCCGCAATTCGGCGCAACCCTTCGGCCGGGAGGGTTGGGTGCCAAACAGGCGCGATTTCATTCTGGGAACGCTACCGGCATTCGCCGTTTTCGCGCTGCTGCGCGAAGCGGAGGCGGCGGTTCCCACCGACACGCGGATGCCGGCCCGACGCTGGGTGCTTCGCCAGGACGAACTGGCGCGCAGTCTCGCCAAGCGGAAAATCTCGCAGGTCGAATGGCATGACAGCGTGAATGCCCTGGCGCGCGATGTCGATGTCGGCGAGCTGGCCTTTGAAATCCGCCGCGCGCAGACACTCTCCGCCGGCGATCCCTTCGGCCACGATCCCAAGAAGCGCTTCATCACCTTCATCGACGACAAGGAAGCGCCGATCCATGTCGCCTATGGCGCGGCCCTGTTCTCGTTCGACAAGACCAACGTGATCACGCCGCATGCACACAAGCATATGGCCAGCGCCCATATGGTGATCGACGGCAAGGTGCGGGTGCGCACCTTCGACCGCATCGCCGACGAGGATGGCGCGTTGCTGATCTTCCCGACAGGCGACACGGTCGCGGAGGCGGGCCACGCCGCGGCGATGACGACCGACAAGGACAATGTTCACTGGTTCGCGCCGCGCACGCCGCATGCGATGACCTTCGATGTGATCGTCGACGGGCTCGATGCGGGGCAGGACCGCTATGTGATCCAGCCCGTCGATCCCGTCGGCGGCGAGCATCTGGGCGACGGCACGATCCGCGCGCCCTTGCTCAGCTTTGAGGATTCATCGAAGCGCTACACCGCGGCGCTTTAGAGTCAGCGCTACGCCTTCATCCACCCATCCGGCAGCGTGAGCCAGGCGCAATGGTCGCGGTCCTGCGCCGAGAAATTCGGTTCCGGCAGAGGATCGTCGACGAAACAGCCACCGGCGATGCCGGTCGCGTCTGGCAAAAAGCCGAAGCTCTTCCAATACAGCGTCGTGCCACAGCGCGCGCAGAAGAAGCGATTATACCCTGCGTCGCCATCCTTGGCGTAGATGTTCAGCGCGCCCGTCTTCGCCGTGACTTTGTCGTCCGGAAAATAGGCGGACCAGCCAAAGGCGCTGCCCGTGCGGGGCTTGCAGCTTGTGCAATGGCAGATGCCGTTCAGGATCGGTTCGCCTTCGACCGTGATCGTGCAATCGCCGCAGCAGCAGCGCGCGGTCCTTGTCATCGCCGGTACTCCAGAAAGCCGTCATTCACGGCGAGCGAGTCGTAAAGCCTGCGCGCCATCGCATTGGATTCATGCGTCAGCCAGTAGACGCGCTCCGCGCCGGTTTCGTCCGCATGTTTGTAGATCGCCTCGATCAATGCGCGGCCCGCACCGCTGCCGCGTACATCCGGCGAAACGAACAGGTCGTTGAGATAGACGTAGTTGCCTTTTGCCCAGGTCGAACGATGCACGACGCAATGTGCAATGCCGGCGATGCGGCCGTTTAGCTCGGCGACGAGTCCGAACATATCCGTGTCCGGTCCCGTGAGCCGCGCAAAGGTGGCCTCAGTCACGTCTGCAGGAATGCCTGTCTGATAGAACGCCAGATAACCCGCCCACAAAGGCAGCCATGCTGATTTGTCAGCGACGACGAGTGGGCGGATGGTCCCGGAGAACAATCAGACGGTTCCCTTCAATAGTCGGACTTCACCGGCTGCAGGCTGCGGGCCGCGATCAGGTGCAATTGCATCTTCGAGAACTTCGTAGTGTTCCTGCGGTCTTCCCCGAGCGCCCCTAACAGCAGCTTCCGCTTCTATCGGCGTTGGGAAACCGGCGATATATAAGACCGTGTCGTACACACCATCGACCAGTTCGCCGGTTCTCACACGGACGTACCAGCCGATTGGATCGCTCATTACGCCTCCATCGCCTTTTTCAGATTCTCGTCGACCTTGTCGAGGAAACCTTCGGTCGTCAGCCACTTCTGGTCGGGGCCGACGAGAAGTGCCAAGTCCTTGGTCATGAACCCGGCTTCAACCGTATCGACGCAGACCTTCTCGAGCGTGTGCGCGAATTTGTCGAGCGCCGCGTTGCCGTCAAGCTTGGCGCGGTGCGCGAGGCCGCGCGTCCACGCGAAGATCGAGGCGATGGAGTTGGTCGAGGTCGCCTTGCCCTT
>CAZCJI010000352.1:0-3535 GCA_964498625.1 uncultured Rhizobium sp. | reverse complement strand
CGTTCGATGGCGGACGGACTTTCTGCTTCAGTCCGTCCTGCTGGGTTGCTCCGGTGACAGCTGCTGACCCGACTAGTTCCAATCCGACGATGAATATTGTGGAGTGCATGAGCAACCCGGCCGGCAAAGCCTGCACGTCCGACGCGGTGTCGATCCTGACGCAGACGGCGACCTCGATCGACGGCGCTCTGCCAATCAAGATCACGGGCGGGGCGCCGGGTCAGCCACGCCCCCCCCACCAGACCTCCGGGTTCGATGGGGCCTGGAACGTGACCACCGACCAGAATGCCGCCTTCGCCCTGAACATGATGCTGGTGAACGGGGTGAAGATGGGCGGCGCTGTGGACCCGCCCAATCCCGCCGACAAGATCAACATGTACGGAAAATTGGTCGACCCGACCCATGCGCAGATGAACTTCACCGAGCCGGGCCACTCCCTGACCGGCACGCTCGGCATCACGCTCACAAACGGCGGGACCGCCTTCATCGCTATCGCACAGTATTCCAACAACACGACGAGCATCTGGCGCGGAACGAAAACTACGCCGACCCCCGCGCGCTAGGAGCTGACATGATGAGAGCTCGGGGCGTCGTCGTTTCGATCATCGGCGTACCTGCGCGCCGCGAACTGATCGAACCGGCAATGCCTTCGCAAGCGGATTTGGTTTCTGAATGCCGCGCGTTGGAAATAATTGCGCGACCTAACAGGTCGATTACTTCATCGACATCGCTTATTAGAGGTACGTCGCTGAAACGCCCCTGAATCTTTGCCCTTTCGTCTCGTGTTTCGCGACCCAGCCGGGTTGCATATTGCTCAATGGCTTGGTGAAGAACCCCTATCATCACGAGCCGCGGATTTCCGTGACAGCGCCTAACGGATCATTGGGCCTTTCTACGCCGTGACGGTTTTGCGGGCTTTGCGACCTGCTCATATGCCTCCTGCACTAGCTGCCTGAGTTCGAGCATTTCAACGCCATTCAAATAAACGCGCGTCCAACGGATGCTTCCCCACACCTCTGGCTTGAACGCATCGCCGCGCGACTCGAACAGAAATTCCTGATGCACCGGTGAGAGCTTGAGAATTGCTTGGTTCGCATCTGTGCTGGTCTGAGCGAAGATGCGCCCATTTCGCCGAAACGACGGCGATCCGAAGTGATCTTTCTCTTCGACGCCAGGTAGCGCCAGCGCCAGTGCGCAGAGTTGTTTGGTCGTGGTCATTGAGCGACCACGTAGCGCTCGCGAGCTTGTTTTGACAAGTGGCTCCACAAGACACGGAGATTGGAGCGCAGCAGGACGGATTTTAACCGGAAGCAGCGGTCGGCACCGCCTAGCTGATCTCGTCAACCCGATCAGAATAGAACGCGACGTATTCTTTGATCTGCATCATCGTCTCGAACGGTGTCTCATAGGTCCACACCGTGTTGATGGAGCGCTCTCCGCCGGCAGGAATGCTGTAGTAGTCCTCCGCTGACTCGATCACGTGACCTCCTGCTTCGCCTATTTGCTTGGCGTATGCAGGCCGCGTGTTCAGGTGGATTGGACGCGGCGACCGCGCGCATGCTGCGCGAAGTCGCGACAGGCCTTGAGCTGGACGGCACGTATGAGCCAAAAATCAGGAACGACTTGGCACCTGGCGTTGTCCTGACCCGCGAATGGAAGGGGCTGACACACACGGTGACGGTCATCGCCGACGGATTCCAGCATCACGGCAAGCGATACAGGAGTCTGTCGGACATCGCGCGCACGATCACCGGAACGCGCTGGTCTGGTCAGTGACATCGGACACCGATACGAGAAGTCGGATGCTTTCCCCATTGCCGTATGCAAGCTTCTGCGCATTCACGACAAGACGGCGAGGTTCGCAGCCTTCGTGCTTGAGATCGATCTCATAGGCCTCGACTGCGGCATGGCCAGTTGCCGTCGCTTCAAGGAGTGCTGTCAGTTGCGGTACGTCCCACTCGCCCGATCCAAGCATGCGGAGAGGAAGACCTATCACTTTGGCCGGGTTGATCTGAAACGCGTAGCAAAACGACTTGCTGGCGGCGGCGAGGGTGAGGTCCTGATTGAGCAGCAATAGCGGTGCCGTCGAGGAGGCGACGATCGCCAATGCGAGATCGCGTGCTACATCTGAATGCGTCGTCGGTTGGGGAGTCATGGCTACCCCTTTCAGAGGCGGTTGTTCTCGTCGACCAAAACGAGGCACTTATTCGGACGGGTGCTCTCCATATGGTCAAGGACGCTGCGTTCGCGGTCGTTGAGGCGTGCAACGCCGATGAAGCTTTCAAAGAGATTCAGAGGCGTCCGCGCTTAGGAGCGCTAGGACGCTGTCGCGATCTGAGCCGATCCACAAGGGCCCGTCCCTCAAGGCTTTGCGCAACGCGGAGTTGACACTGCGCTTACCAGAGTTCGCAGCAATTTTCTGCCAGCCGATAAACTCCTCCAAGGAAAGACTGTAGCGTTTGCTTGCTAGATCGAAGCTCAGCAGCCCGATTTGAATTGCTCTGACGACGAGCATCTTCCGGGCTGCGTACCACCGCCGCGTGTCCGGCGCTGGAAGATCAGCAAGCGTCAGTTCGCGTGAAGTTCGCGCGGTAAGACGATATTTCTTAGCTCGTCCCATGGTCATCTCCCTTCAAACCGAGGGTAGACCTATGGGAATCCTCAATCCCGAGATGACCAATTTTGCTCACAATCCGGTCTCATCTCGAAACTTGGTTTCGGAAACGCTAATGCGCTGGAGAACCGCGTCATGATTTCGTGCGATGCCGCAGATCCGTGTTTACCGTTTGATGTGTGGCTGTTCGTGAAGAACAAGGTTCAATAGGCACTTGTGAACTTCTATGCCACCCTTGTGACCGCTGTCGCCACTATGCGCTTGCTCGCCAGCGTTCTTCCTCTCCACTGAAATTGTGCTTGCAGAACCTCCATTCCGCATTGGTGGCGTAGCTGCCACTGGAGTAGGTACTGGGGCCGGTATCGTTAAGAGAGAATAACTATAAGAACAATTTTAGGGTGAGCACTATTGGGCAGTCTTCGCTTCGACAAAGCGACATGATGCGTATTCGAAGCATGGCAACTTTTCCTCTTTCTGCAGGGAGTAGCGCATCATGGGCCAGTCATTCGCGCCGCAGGGTTTTTATGGAGGATCCAAGACCGCGCAAGAAGGATGGTCTCCCGTTCATCGGCTGCTTCGTGTCCTTCTGGCCGAAGACAACAAGATCAACCAGCAATTCGCGACGTTGGTGTTGAACCGCGCCGGCCACAGCGTTGAGGTCGCCGCCAATGGTAACCTAGCCGTCAACGCCCTCTGCAGCGGAGAATTCGATGTCGTTTTGATGGACATGCAGATGCCGGATTTGGACGGCATACATGCCACGCAGAAAATCCGCGCCCTTCCAGCGCCCAAAGGCGGCATCCCTATCATCGCCCTGACTGCTTGTGCCGCGCCTGGTGCCCGGGAGGAATGCCTTGCCGCGGGTATGGACGATTACATTTCAAAACCATTCAAACCCTCGGAATTGTTGTGGGCGCTAGA
>CAZCJI010000351.1:0-3536 GCA_964498625.1 uncultured Rhizobium sp. | reverse complement strand
GCTTCGAACGCCTTGATATGCGCTTCCTCGCCGAGACCTGCCGTGACGGCAAAGCCGCCGATGAAATCCGCAACACCTCTGGGCCCGATGAAATCGGCGAGCGCCATGTTGGGGCGTCCGGCTTCGCGATGCATCTGCTGACGCAATGTGTGCAACGTCGCGAGCGGGAATTTTCGCGCCTTGTCGCCGAACAGAACGATATCGTCTTCTATCGCATTCGCTGGCCAGAAGCCGACCACGGCCTGCGCCGTCAGCCATTTCTCCTCGACGATCTTCGCCAGCATCTTTTGTGCGTCGGCATAAAGCCCGCGTGCCGCTTCGCCGACCTTGTCGTCTTCGAGGATCGACGGGAATTTTCCCGCCAACTCCCAGGTCTGGAAGAATGGCGTCCAGTCGATGTAGCGTGCGAGTTCGCCCAAGTCGTACGGGCCATAGCTGCGCACGCCAAAATAGGCCGGCACCGGCGGCGTATAATTCGCCCAATCGGTCTTGATCCTGTTCGCGCGGGCATCGGCAAGCGACAGGCGACGCGCCGGACCGGTGCGCAGGGCGTGGCTGCGCGCGACTTCCTCATAATCGCGGCGCACGCCGGCGGCGTAGTCGGCGCGGCCCGTCTTGCTGAGCAGGTTCGACGCCACGCCAACGGCGCGCGACGCGTCGTTCACATGCACGGTCTGTCCGCGGCGATAGTTCGGGTCGATCTTCACCGCAGTATGCACACGGCTCGTGGTCGCGCCGCCGATCAGCAAAGGGATGTCGAAGCCCTGCCGCTCCATCTCGGCGGCGACATGGCACATTTCATCGAGGGAAGGTGTGATCAGGCCGGAAAGGCCGATGATGTTCGCGTTCTTCTCGCGCGCGACATCGAGAATCTTCTGCGCCGGCGTCATGACGCCGAGGTCAATGACCTCATAGCCGTTACATTGCAGCACCACGCCGACGATGTTCTTGCCGATGTCGTGCACATCGCCCTTCACCGTCGCCATGACGATGCGGCCGGCTGGCTCTTTGGTCGCGTTCTTGACGTTCTCCGCTTCCATAAAGGGGAAGAGATGCGCGACTGCCTTCTTCATCACGCGCGCGGATTTCACGACCTGCGGCAGGAACATCTTGCCCGACCCGAACAGGTCACCGACGACGTTCATGCCTTTCATCAGCGGGCCTTCGATCACGTCGAGCGGCTTTGAAGCGGCGAGGCGCGCGGCTTCCGTGTCCTCGATCACATAGGCGTCGATGCCGTGAACGAGGGCGTGGGTCAGCCGCTCCTCGACGGGCAGCGAACGCCATGCGGCGTCTTCGACCTCGGCAGCTCCGCCGTCCCTCTCGTACTGCTTGGCGAGGTCGAGCAGCCGCTCCGTCGCATCGACTCGGCGATTGAACAGCACGTCCTCGATGCCTTCGCGCAAGGGCGTCGGGATGTCCTGATACACCGCGAGTTGGCCGGCATTGACGATGCCCATATCCATCCCGGCCTTGATGGCGTGGAACAGGAACACGGAATGCATCGCCTCGCGCACCGTGTCGTTGCCGCGGAACGAGAAGGAGAAGTTCGACACGCCGCCGGAGACATGCGCCAGCGGCATTTCCTCGCGGATGACCTTTGTCGCATCGATGAAAGCGGCGCCGTATTCGTTGTGCTCTTCGATCCCGGTCGCGACCGCAAAGATGTTGGGATCGAAGATGATGTCTTCCGCCGGGAAGCCCACTTTGTTCACCAGCACGTCATAGGCTCTGCGGCAGATCGCGATCTTGCGTTCGCGCGTGTCGGCCTGTCCCTGCTCGTCGAACGCCATCACGACCACGGCCGCGCCGTAACGCATGACCAGCTTTGCGTGCTCGATGAAAGCTTTCTCGCCTTCCTTCAGCGAGATGGAATTGACGATGCCCTTGCCCTGCACGCATTTCAGGCCGGCTTCGATCACGCTCCATTTGGAGCTGTCGATCATCACCGGCACTTTGGAGATATCCGGCTCGCCCGCCGCCATCAGCAGGAAGCGCTTTATCGCCGCCTCGGAATCGATCAGGCCTTCATCGACGTTGATGTCGATGATCTGCGCCCCGTTCTCGACCTGTCCGCGCGCGATCTCAAGCGCGGCTTCATAGTTGTCGCTCGCGATCAGCTTGCGGAATTTGGCGGAACCCGTGATGTTGGTGCGCTCGCCGACATTCACGAAGTTGAGGTCCGGCGTCAGCGTGAAGGGCTCGAGACCGGAGAGCCGCATGTATTTCGGCTTTTCCGGCACCATGCGCGGCACCACGCCTTGGACCGCTTCGCCGAACGCCTTGATGTGCTCCGGCGTCGTGCCGCAGCAGCCGCCGATGATATTGACAAGACCGGAGCGCGCGAATTCGCCCATCAGCGCCGCCATGTTCTCCGGCGTGTCGTCGTAGCCGCCGAATTCGTTCGGCAGGCCGGCATTCGGATGCGCGCTGGTCAGCGTGTCGGCGGCGTTCGCGAGTTCGGCGATGTAGGGCCGCAATTCCTTTGCGCCGAGCGCGCAGTTGAGGCCCACCGCAAACGGTTTCGCGTGGCGGATCGAATGCCAGAAAGCCTCCGGCGTCTGCCCGGTCAGCGTGCGGCCGGAGAGATCGGTGATCGTGCCGGAAATCCAGACCGGCAGCCGTTCGCCCAACTCCTCGAACGCTTCCTCGATCGCGAAGATCGCGGCTTTGGCGTTCAGCGTGTCGAACACGGTCTCGACCATCAACACGTCGGAGCCGCCGCCAATCAATCCGCAAGCTGCTTCGAAATAGGTGCGCTTGAGATCGTCGAAGGTAATGTTGCGGAACGCGGGATCGTTCACGTCCGGCGAGATAGAGGCCGTGCGGTTCGCGGGGCCGATGACACCGGCTACGATGCGCGGGCGTGACGATGTGCTCGCCTCGTCGCAAATCTGGCGGGCGAGGCGCGCGCCTTCCTGGTTCAGCTCGCCGACGAGATGGGCAAGACCGTAATCGGCCTGCGATGTCTCGGTTGAAGTGAAGGTGTTGGTCTCGAGGATATCCGCGCCGGCGGCGAGATAAGCGTGCCCGATCTCGCGCACGATATCGGGTCGCGTCAGCGTCAGAAGGTCGTTGTCGCCTTTGAGCTCGCTGTTGTGGCCGGCGAAACGTGATCCACGAAAATCCTCCTCACTGAGCTTGTACCCCTGCATCACCACGCCCCATGAGCCGTCGAGAAGGAGGACGCGTTTCTTCGCTTCCTCCATCAACCAGGCGATGCGTGACGCGCGATCGAAACTCATTGTACTTCCTTTGCCCGCATGCCCAGCATACGGCAGGCCGCATAGGTGAGGTCGGACTGATTCAACGTATAGAAATGGAATTGGTCGAAGCCGAGGCGATGGAGTTCCGCGACCTGTTCGGCCATCACCGCCGCGGCGATTGTGCGGCGGCTTTCGACATCGGTGTCGAGGCCGTCATAGACGCGCGCCATCCATTCCGGCACGCGCGCGCCACAACGCTCGGCCATCCGCTGCACGCCCTTGAAGTTCGTCGTCGGCATCATGCCGGGGATGATCGGCACGGCGATGCCC
>CAZCJI010000350.1:0-3584 GCA_964498625.1 uncultured Rhizobium sp. | reverse complement strand
GGGCAAGGGGCGGCGCGCGCATCTGGAAGCCATTCGCGACGCCTCCATGCCGCTCCTTCATCACTCGTCATGGCCGCCCTTGAGGCGGCCGTCCAGAACCGCTGACCCGCCGATGGATGGCCGGGTCAGGCCCGGCCATGACGAATAAATGGACACTCCGCATTCGAACCTCGTTTTTCTGGAGGGGGTACCCCCGCACGATTATGCGACAGGCTTCCCCGGCGAAGCCTTTCGCGAAACCGGGCGCAAGATGTTGTGGTCGTGGAGGTGTGGGAGCAGTCGTTTTCAAATTCCGCCACATCCCCTCCCGCTCCCTCTCTTGTTCGGCGGAAGGACATTCTCCGCGCCGGACCACCGTAAATGGTGATAGCCGCCGGCACATTCAACGCATGCAAATCGCGTGGGACTTATGCATGCTTCGCATGGCAAACGATGTGAATCACCTTGGTTCAATCGCGATACAGGAATGCTCAAATGCTATCGAGAATTCGACGGGATCTAGCGCTTTTCGCACTCATGATGTTGATGACAGTAGTCGTCAGTTCTGCCGCCCCTGCAAAAATAGTCAAATTCTCTGCACCGGGCGCAATCTACATGAACCCCAACGCGATGAACGATGAAGGCTCCATCGTGGGCGACTATGTTGATGCGACCGGGAATCGCGGCTTCTTGAGGACTCCGGATGGAACGGTGACATCAATTGACGAGCCAAACACTCAGTGTGGCACTGCTGTAGCTGGCATTACGCACGAAGGCGCAATCGTCGGCTATGGTGGAGACAGCAACTGTCTGTCGTATGGTTTTATCCGTGAATCCGATGGGACTTTTACGACCTTTTCTGTTCCGGGCGCGATTCTAACTCGATTGTCCGCCACGAACAGCAAGGGGGTCATTATTGGGGAATATTCTGTTGACGGTCAAAGTTCGGCTGCGTACGTGCGAGCGCTCGACGGAACCTTTCAAACTTTCGCCGTTCATGGCGCTATCGAAACCGCGCCAATCGGCATTAACAAAAAGGGCGAAATTCTCGGCTATTTCCTTGACGAGAACATTGTGGAACACGGATTCGTGAGGAATGTTCGCGGCAAGATAACGAAATTCGACGTGCCTGATGCGGGCGCAACGTACCCCGCGGCTATCAATGATTCTGGAGAGATCTGCGGTAGTTACTTCGATTACCACGAAGGCGTGGTCGACACTTTCAGGCGACACGTTGACGGGACTTTCGAAACAATCTCGCTGTCAGGCAATACAGCGGCAAAAGCAATCAACGACGATGGTACGGCAACGGGATATTCCACAAATAATGGTTCGCCATTCGGCTTTATTTGGAAATCAGACGGCACGGTGAAGATATTGGAGCCGAAAGATTCGTTAGGAGTCTGGCCTGCTGTTATCGACGGGAAAGGTGCCATCTCTGGCTTTATAGAAAATGAGGATCAGGCTTACCAGGCATTCCTGCGCACTCGGTGAGCGCAGCATGTTTTGGATGCGATAATAAGCTTTGTCGAACCGCTTGGCCTCAACGACTGGCCCTACCTGACCCTTGTAGATCGCGAAAGAAAAGGATCGGAGTCGAGCGTATCAAGGCGAAGTGCGTCCGGCTTGCACCGCAAGAGACGACAGATGCGGTGCGACCACCGCCACGAGCGCGATCCAGCCGAGAGACAAACCACCGGCTGGCCGCGCTCGAACGCGGTACCGCTAGTGACGATGTCCGCCGGAGTAGCTGCGAATTTCGATTTCGTTGAGAACCTTCATGGTCTCAAGACGGGTGCGATCCCAAGCCTGTTGCGTGCCGCACATCTTGATCGGCGTCAGGGATCCTTCGTGGACCTGGTTGTGGCAAACGATCTTGTTGTCGGGGCTGGCCTGCGGCAGGGGCTGTGCCGTTGTCGTCACGTGCTGTGGCAGCGGCACAGCGTCGTCGGCCAGCGCCGGAGCGGCGAGAGATAGAGCTGCGAAAGCGATCAGGACTGCGCGCATAGGAGGTCTCCTCTGTTGGGATAAGCGTGATCGCCTCCACCGGAATCGTCAATTACCGGGGATGCTCTCCGATGAGGAACTTCGCGGGAAAACGGCGCGAAAGCGTACACGCTCGCGTGATAACGCCATCACATCCCGGTGTGCTCGCGTTTAGAGCCTCATTGCGGAGGCGCAAACCCACCCACGCCGTCTTCCACCGCCGCGGCGAAATCGAACAACCGGTCTTCGCCGTTCGCCGGTCCCACGATCTGCACGCCGACGGGTATGTTCGCGGATGTGCGTCCGGCCTGCACGGCGAGTGAAGGCAGATGCAGCGCGGTTGCGAGCGCGATCCAGCCGAGCATCGTCGCATAGAGCGTCGTTTTGCCATCGACATCGATGCGGCGATCGTAGAACGGCTCGCTGTGGTCGTGCTTGAACGCGGTCACCGGCGTGATCGGCATGACGATCGCATCGTATGAACTGAAGAAAGCGGCCATCTGATCCTTCAGTGCCTGGCGTGCGCGTTGTGCGGTCAACACTTCGTCGGCCCGCGCGGTGACGGCGAGGCGTGAGAGTTCGGTGCCCCATGGATCGCGCGACGTGGCGAACGCTTTAAGGTCGCTTTCGCGGGTCTTCGCCATCTCGGTCAGCACGTTTTCCGGAAAGCCCGCGCCGATGATCGAGTTCAGGAGCCAGATGTAGTTCACCAACAGCTCGCGCGTATCGACCGGCGCCTTGATGGTTTCGATCTTTGCGCCGTGCTTGGCGAGCGCGTCGGCCGCGCGCGCGACGCCGTCTTTCATGTCGCGTGACAACGGCAGCAGCGGGTCTTCGTTCCACACCGCGACGCGCGCGCCCTTGATGTCGCGGCGCGCGGTCTCGGCGCTTTTGTTCAGCACATTCCAGAGAAGTTTCAGGTCGCCGGTGTTGCGCGCCATCGGGCCGCCGACGCCGAGATCGACTTCGGCGTCTATACCCGGCGGCGGCGGAACGTGGCCGCGCATCGGGAGTCTGCCCCAGGTGGGCTTCAGCGCGGTGACGCCGCAGAAATTCGCCGGCGTGCGCAGCGATCCGCCGATATCCGATCCGATCTCCAGCGGCGTGATGCCGGTGGCGAGCGCGGCCGCCGCACCGCCCGACGATCCGCCCGGCACGCGCGTCACATCGTAGGGATTGTTCGTCGTGCCATAGATCGAATTGTAGCTCTGCCAGTCACTGAGCATGATCGGCACATTGGTCTTGCCCCAGATCACCGCGCCTGCGCTGCGCGTGCGCGCGACAAGTTCGGCATCGGCGCATTGTTTCGGCCGCGACGCGAACGGCGGAAAGCCAGCAGTCGCAGGCATGTTCTCGACGTCGAAGCCATCCTTGATCGTCATCGGCAGACCGGCGAGCGCGCCGACATTCGCGCCTTTCACGCGCGCATCGTCGATGGCGGCGGCATCTTTGTGCGCGCGCTCGATATCGATGACGGTCACCGCGTTGATCGATTTCGCAAGCGCCTCGTTTCGCACCACATGTGCGTCCAGCAGTTCGCGCGCGGAAATGCGCTTGGCATTCAGATCGGCCAGCATCTGCCGTGCCGTCGCGTAAAGATCGGTCATGACGTTTCCCCG
>CAZCJI010000349.1:0-3602 GCA_964498625.1 uncultured Rhizobium sp. | reverse complement strand
GCATCGCGCCGGGCCTGATCAAGACCGATTTTGCGAAAGCGCTGTGGGACAATCCCGAGACGTTGAAGCGCTCGACGGCCGGCGCGCCGCTGCGCCGCATCGGCGAACCGGACGAGATCGCGGGTGCAGCGGTTTTCCTCGCCTCGCGCGCGGGATCGTTCACCACCGGCCAGACCATTGTCTGCGACGGCGGGGCAACCATTTGATTGCCTTTATCGGCCTTAACGCGTTGATCTCCGCCGCATGCTTCGTGGCGCTGTGGCTGATCGCGCTCCGTCTGAAAGACGTCAGCTTCATAGACAGCTGGTGGGCGTTCGGTCTCGGCCTTCTCGGACTTCTCGCCTTCTTTGAAAGTCTGCCCGCAGGGCCTCGCGACTGGTTGCTGCTGGGTTGCTGCGAAGCATGGGCGTTGCGCCTGGGCTTCTATCTTCTGTTGCGCTGGCGCAGGAACGGTCGCGATCCGCGCTATGACAGAATGCTCGGCGGCATCGAGTCCAAGCGTGGCATGGGTTTCGCGAGAGCCTCGCTCCTCTATGTATTTGCGCTGCAGTACGCTCTGCAATTCGTCATTTCGCTGCCGGTCCAGCTCGGCCAATGGAGCGGCACCGGCGCCATCGGCATTCTGAGCGAGATGGGCTTCGGCCTGTTCCTGTTCGGCTTTCTTTTCGAGGCCATTGCCGACTGGCAGCTCGCGCGATTCAAGAGCAGGCCGGAAAACAAGGGCAAAATCATGGACGGCGGATTGTGGAAATACACGCGCCATCCGAACCATTTCGGCGACGCCTGTGTGTGGTGGGGCCTGTTCCTGATCGCTTCGGAATCCGGCTACGTGATCGTGATCCTGTTCTCACCCGCGCTGATGAGCTTCCTGCTTACAAGTTTCAGCGGCGCGCCAACTGTCGAAAGCCGCATGGGCAAGCGGCCCGAATACGCTGAATATATCCGGCGCACCCACGGTTTCGTTCCCTGGTTTCCGAAGCACTAGGCGCGGAGCTGTTCGCGATCCGCCCAGCAGGCATGTGTGCCGCTACAGATTTTGTGGGGTAGCGCAATGCGCGCGACCGGGCCATCCTCGATATGCGCGGCATCGAGCAGGATGCATTCCGAAGTGCCCGTGTTCTCGTCGGTGACAAAGCTGACGAGATAACCGTCGTCTTCGCGTGTTGCGCCGATGCGCGGCGCGAATGGCGCCTCGCTCGCGAAGCGGTTGGACGACAGGCGATATTCCGTGCGCTCGCCGGTCTTGAGATCGTTGCGCGCGAAGCCGTTGAACAGGAACCAGCCGGGCTCCGCGAGCGTCGAATAGGCGTAGCGATACGGCCGTCCGCCCACACGCTGATTGACCGTCCCGAATTCCAGGATCGCGTCGTCCAGACGTTCTTCCTTGGTCGTTCCGTCGCGAAGATTAAAGCGCCAGCGGTGCAGCTTCGGCTTGAAACTGTATTCGTCCAGGTAAGCCATCATATGCGCGTATCCCGGCGATGCGTCGTCGCGCGGTTTGGGTTCCGGCTCCTCCTGGAAGTAGCCGTCGAGAATGACCTCGTCGCCCTGCTCATACGCATTCACCCAATGCAGCACATAGGTCGGCTGCGCCTCGAACCAGCGCACCTCGCCGCCATGACGCGGCACGATCGCGAACCGCGACGGCAGGCCCTTGTGCAGGCGCGCCGCGTGAACGTTCTTTTTCAGCAGCTCCGCATCCCAGAACAGCGGCATATCGTTCAGGATCGAATAATGCTCGGTGAAGGCCATGTCATGCGGCAGGCGCGGACCGGCGAGCGGGATCGGCTGATAGGTCGTGAGCCGGTTGTCGCGGTCCACGACGCCGTAGTGCAGATGCGGCGCGTGCTTCGAGTAGTTGAAGAACATCAGCTCGCCGGTTGCCTCATCCAGCTTCGGATGCGCGGAGATTCCGTCGAGCGGCACCCAAGGCTCGGGCCCCTGCGTCTCGAGCGTTTGGGGGTCGAGGCGATAGCCCTCCCCACATTGATACATCGTCGCCAGCGCGCGTCCGTTATGCACGACGATGTCAGTCGAGGCGTTGTCTTTCAACGAACCATGGGCGCCAAAGCCTGGCCGCTTCGAAAGGGACGGCGGATCGGCAAGACCGCCCCAGAGAGATTCATTCGCTTCCTGCTCCGCCTCGAAACACCGCGTGCGCACGAAGCGGTTGCGATAGTTCGCACGCCCATCTTCAAAGCTGATCTGGTGGATCATCCCGTCGCCATCGAAGGGATGATAGCGGCCGAGCGGCTGATGCACCTGGTTTTCGGTGTTGCGCAGATAGATGCCGTCGATATCGCGCGGGATCGCACCTTCGATCACGTCGAGGTCGAACGCGTTCACCTCTTCCATCAGCGGCGTCCATGCGCCGTTGAGATAAGGATGGTTGCTCGGCTTCAGCGATGAGCGAATGGGTGGCAAGCGTTCGAGCTTCATGCCCGAAGCTTGCCACCGATCGGTTTGACCTCAAAGGCCCAGAACGGCTTCCGCGCTCTTGAACGGCAGATGCTGGGCCTCGGCGACCGCGCCATAGGTCAGTGTGCCCTTGTAGACATTGAGGCCGGCGCGCAGATGCGCATTTTCTTTCATCGCCCGCTCCGCGCCCTTCTCGGCCAGCTGGATCGTGAACGGCATCGTCGCGTTGTTGAGCGCGAAGGTCGACGTGCGCGCCACACCGCCCGGCATGTTCGCGACCGCGTAGTGCACCACGCCGTCAACGACATAGGTCGGGTCGGCATGCGTAGTGGCATGGCTGGTTTCGGCGCAGCCGCCCTGGTCGATGGCGACATCGACGATGACCGAGCCCTTCTTCATCTGGCTCACCATCTTGCGCGTGATGAGCTTCGGCGCCGCGGCGCCCGGCAACAGCACACCGCCGATCACGAGATCGGCACCGGTGACATGCTCTTCCACCGCATCGATGGTCGAATAGATCGTGTTCAGCATCGCGCCGAACTGAAGATCGAGTTCGTTCAGGCGATGCAGCGAGACATCGAGGATCGTGACATGCGCCTCAAGGCCCATCGCCATGCGCGCAGCATTGGTGCCGACGACGCCGCCGCCGAGCACGACGACCTTCGCGGCAGGCACGCCGGGCACGCCACCAAGCAGCACGCCACGCCCGCCCTGCGCCTTCTCGAGCGAGTGCGCACCGGCCTGGATCGACATGCGGCCCGCAACTTCGCTCATCGGCGCGAGCAGCGGAAGACCGCCGCGCGCATCGGTTACGGTTTCGTAGGCAATGCACACCGCGCCGGAATCGAGCAGGCCCTTGGTCTGCTCCGGATCGGGTGCCAGATGAAGATAGGTGAACAGCGTGTGCTTGGGCGTCAACCGCTTGATCTCGACGGCCTGCGGCTCCTTTACCTTCACGATCATGTCCGCGTTGGCGAATACTTCATCGGCGTTCGGAAGAATTTTGGCGCCGACGCGGGTGTACATGTCGTCGTGCAAACCGATGCCGTCGCCGGCCATCGTCTCCACGAACACTTCGTGGCCGCGCGACGTCAACTCGCGCACGGCGGCGGGGATCATGCCAACGCGGTATTCGTGGTTCTTGATTTCCTTCGGCACACCGACGCGCATGGGATTTTCCTTCT
>CAZCJI010000348.1:0-3634 GCA_964498625.1 uncultured Rhizobium sp. | reverse complement strand
AGCATCAGCACCGAGCCTAGCAGCGTGTAGAGGAAGAATTTGTAGCTGGAGTAGACGCGCCGCTTGCCGCCCCACACGCCGATGATAATGAACATCGGGATCAACCCGCCCTCGAAGAACAGGTAGAACAGAAACAGGTCCAGCGCTGCGAACACGCCCATCATCAGCGTTTCCAGCACCAGGAATGCGATCATGTATTCCGCCACGCGGTTCTCGATCGATTCCCAACTCGCCAGAATGCAGAACGGCATCAGGATGCCGGTCAGCACGATGAACAGCATCGAAATCCCGTCCACGCCCATGTGGTAGGAGATGCCGCCGGTCAACCATGCATGGTGCTCGACGAACTGGAACGCCGACGAGCTTCCGTCAAATCCGGCCCACAACACGATCGAAAGAACGAGGTCGGCAAGCGTGAAGATCAGCGCGATCCAGCGGGCGTTGCGCGCCACACTCTCGCTCGCGCCGCCGCGCGCCAGCAGAAGAATGACGACCGCGCCGATCAGCGGCAGGAACGTGATGAGAGAAAGAAGATGGCTCACGGCGTTCCTCCCGCGAACAGGAAGTAGGTCGCAAGCACGACCACACCGATCAGCATCGCAAACGCATAATGATACATATAACCGGACTGCAGCTTCACCGCACCGCGCGTCACATCGACCACGCGGGCAGAAACCCCATCGGGTCCGAAGCCGTCGATCAGGAAGCCATCGCCAAACTTCCAGAGGAAACGGCCAAGTGCCTGCGCGGGCCGGACGAACAGGAAGTCGTAGAGTTCGTCGAAGTACCACTTGTTATACAGGAACGTGTAGAGCATGCCCTTCTTCGCGGCCATCTGCGCGGGCAGCTCCGGCCGAACGATGTAATAGTAATAGGCGATCAGGAAGCCGATCAGCGTCAGCACAAACGGCGCGATCTCCACCCACATCGGGAAATCTTCTATCTGTGGGTTCAAGCCGCGTCCGGCGATGGCGCCGAGAGCGCCGTGCCAGAAGCCGCGCGAATCCGGCCCGATGAAAAAGTGATCGAACGCGATACCCGCGAAGACCGCACCGAGCGCCAGCACGCCGAGCGGGATCAGCATCGTCAGCGGCGCTTCATGAACTTCGCTCAACGCCGGGGCATGGTGGCGATCGTCGTGATCAGGCCCCTCATCCGCGTGATGATCGGCGTGCGCAAGATGCGCGTCGCCCTGCCCGCGATAAGCGCCGTGGAACGTCATCAGGAACTGACGCCACGAATAGAACGATGTCATCAGCGCGGCGAGCAGCGTGAGGAAAAAGGCATAATGGCCCATTCCGCCGGTCGCCTCGTAGGCCGCATCGATGATCGAGTCCTTGGAGTAGAAGCCTGCCAGACCGACGTGCAGCACCGGAATGCCCACGCCGGTAAGCGCCAGATTGCCGATCAGCATCATCGCCCAGGTGAACGGGATGGCCTTGTACAGGCCCCCCATCTTGCGCATGTCCTGCTCGTGATGCATCGCGTGGATCACCGAACCCGCGCTCAAGAACAGCAACGCCTTGAAGAAGGCATGGGTGAACAGATGGAACATCGCGCCGCCATAGGCCGAGACGCCGGCAGCAACGAACATGTAGCCGAGCTGCGAACAGGTCGAATACGCGATGACGCGCTTGATGTCGTTCTGGAACAGGCCAACCGAGGCCGCGAAGAACGCTGTGGTGGCGCCGATGAAGGTCACGAACTCGCGCGCGGAGCCGCTGAGTTCATAGAGCGGCGAACAGCGGCAGACCAGGAATACGCCGGCCGTGACCATGGTCGCGGCATGGATCAGCGCGGACACCGGCGTCGGGCCTTCCATTGCGTCTGGCAACCAGGTGTGGAGTCCGATCTGCGCCGACTTGCCCATCGCGCCGACGAACAGCAGCAAGCACAGCGTCGTCAGCACATCGACATGCCAGCTTCCGAACAGCATCGTCTTGCCGACCATCGACGGTGCCGCGGCGAACACCGCGTCGAAATCCAGAGTCTTAAAGATGAACCAGACGCCGAAAATTCCGAGCGCAAAGCCGAAATCGCCCACGCGGTTCACGATGAACGCCTTCATCGCGGCGGCATTGGCTTCCGGCTTCTTGTACCAGAAGCCGATGAGCAGATAGGATGCGAGGCCGACGCCTTCCCAGCCAAAGAACATCTGCAGGAAGTTGTTCGCCGTCACCAGCATCAGCATCGCGAACGTGAACAGCGACAGATAAGAGAAGAACCGCGCGCGGCTGTCGTCCTCGGCCATGTAGCCGATGGAGTAGAGGTGCACGAGCGACGACACGCCCGTCACCACGACCAGCATCACGGCAGTGAGACTGTCGACACGGATCGTCCAGTCGGCGGCAAAGCTGCCTGAATGAATCCACGGCGCGACGGTGATGATCGCGGAATGACCCAGGAAACAGGTGTCATAGAACACATAGATCGAGAGCGCGGCGGAGATGAACAGCGCGCCGGTGGTCACGATCTCCGATGCGCGCGCGCCAATGATGCGGCCGAACAGGCCAGCAATGGCCGAAGCGATGATGGGAAGGAAGACGATCGCTTGATACATCTCAACCCTTCATCACGTTGACGTCTTCCACGGCGATGGTGCCGCGGTTGCGGAAATAGACGACCAGGATCGCAAGCCCGATGGCGGCCTCTGCCGCAGCCACGGTCAGCACGAACATCGCCATCACCTGCCCGACCAGATCGTGCAGATAGGCGCTGAACGCCACGAAGTTGATGTTCACCGCGAGCAGGATCAACTCGATCGACATCAGGATGACGATCACGTTTTTGCGGTTCAGGAAAATGCCGAACACGCCGATGGTGAACATCACGGCGGCCACGGTCAGATATTGCGCGAGTCCGATGGCCATTACGCACCCTCCCCCGGCCGCGCATCGACCAGCGCCATCGCATCGGCGGCCGTGCGCGCGTTCTGCTGGCTGATCGACTGGCGACGTACGCCGGGACGCTGACGGTGTGTCAAAACGATTGCGCCGATCATCGCGACCAGCAGCGTGAGCCCCGCGATCTGGAAGTAATAGACATAGTCGGTGTAGAGAATGCGGCCCAGCGCGACGGTGTTGCTCACACCCGCAGGCGTCGCGCTCATCAGCGCGCCCTTGGACGCCGGCGCCATCGCCCACACGCCGCCGACCATCACGAGCTCGGCCAGCAGCACCAGCCCCATCAGCGCGCCGATGGGCAGATATTGCAACGCGCCGCTTTTCAGCTCCGCGAAATCGACGTCGAGCATCATCACGACGAACAGGAACAGGACAGCGACCGCACCGACATAGACGACGACCAGGATCATCGCCAGGAACTCGGCGCCCATCAGCACGAAAAGCCCTGCGGCGTTGAAGAAGGCGAGGATGAGGAATAGGACCGAATGCACCGGATTGCGCGCAGCGATGACCATGAACGCCGCCGCGATCATCACCACCGAGAATACGTAGAAAGCGATCTCCTGGAAGATCATCGCTGCACCTCCCCTTGCGGGTAACGGCCGTGCTCCAGAATCTCCAGAACGTAGTCGCGATAGCTCATACCGATGGCTTCGGCCTTGCGCGCACGGCGCACGCCGATCTCCTGGCTGGGCGGCGCCCACGCCTTCTCATGCGCTTTCGTCCAGCAA
>CAZCJI010000347.1:0-3654 GCA_964498625.1 uncultured Rhizobium sp. | reverse complement strand
GAAAGTTAACGAGAGGGCGCGGCACGCACGCGGCACGCAACTCAAATCCCGCTCTCCATCGCTGCCAACTCCAACCTCTCCGACTCCGTTTGACACCGGCGCGGGCGCGGGTCGGTAAACCCGGCCTTCGCCTGCGAACTCAACGGCTTGGGCAGTGACGCCCGAACAACACGGCACGCAAACGGCACGCAACGGAGATAGACCAGCCGTTCAGGCCTGGAAGGGCGCGTCACACCGCAATCGATCCGGCAGGGCATGGCGCGTGCGCTTCGGGAACGCAGTAACAGCCTAGAGACTATCTCGCTGATCCTCGGACACAGGCCGCTTGGTGATTACGAGACTCCGCCGTCCACGTGGGACCTCACACCAATCTTCATGGGTATCGAGGGCATCGTCGGCGAAATTCAAGGACATCTGAAGACCGCGAAGCTCAGCCCGTAACGAAAGACAACCTCAACCAGCATGACGTGCAGGGCAGCGCTCTGCGCGCACGCCAGAACTTTGACTGCACGAGAATGGGAAAATCGAAACTCAGAGAAGGCCAGGTCGGCGACTTCTGGCCGAGCAAGAAGCCCGGGCGCAATAGCCCCGACGACGCGTGGTGCCTTACCTACGTGGACAAGAAGAAGCGCGTTGTAAAGCACAAGAGCCTCGGGACCACGGATTTCAAAGCCGCGTGTCTGCTGGTCGCGCAACATGCGCTTATCGAAACGAAGCTCGACAAAGCCGTAGCCGAAGACGTTCCGGTGACGATGATTCTCGAACGCTATTGGGAGAAGCACGCGAAGCACCTTCCATCCGCTCAGGCAGCTAAATATGCCAAAGCCGCCTGGGACGAATTCTTCGAAGACAAAACCATGAGCCAGCTCAGTGTGGCTGTGTTCGAGGAATTCAAATCCTTCATCGTCAAGAAGGCCGAAGGACCGCTGAAAAGCTCTTCAATCGACCGAACGCTCGCGTTCGGTAACGCGATCGGCGTACAGGGCGATATAGCCAACCTTGACGATCTTGATAGGCTGTATGAACGCATCGCTTCAGAGAAGGGGCGTCTCGATATACTGTTTGCCAATGCGGGCGGCGGTGAGTTCATGCCGCTTGGAGCTATAACCGAAACACACTTCGACAAGACTTTTCATACCAATGTAAGAGGCACGCTTTTCACCGTGCAAAAGGCATTGCCTCTAATGCCGAAAAGCTCCTCGATTGTACTGAATGCATCTATAACGGCGGTGAAAGGCTTACCTGCGTTCAGCGTCTACAGCGCGAGCAAAGCCGCTCTCCGCTCGTTTGCGCGAGGCTGGGCCGTCGATCTCAAGGCGCGGGGCATTCGGGTAAACGTTATAAGCCCAGGTACGGTCCCGACACACGGTTATGACGCCTTCAATTTTACAGCGCAGCAGCTTGAAGAATTTATCGCTGAGCAGAGCGCCGCGACTCCCTTGGGACGTGTAGGTACGCCCGAAGAAATTGCTGCAGCTGTTCTCTTCCTGGCGTCTAGTGACAGTAGCTATGTTAACGCCAGCGAATTGTTCGTCGATGGCGGGTTCGCGCAGATCTGACAGATCATTCTCGGAAGCGTATTCCAGCTCATTTCGCTCTCAGAATAGGTGTTTTTGTGTAAGGGCGCCCACGGTGTCGCAAGCGATTGACGCAACGAGATCTAAGTGTGGTGGCTTGCGCGATTGCAGTACAAACCTTCAAGAGGCTCTTCGCGACCTCTATTACCTTACAGACTCACTTTGCTCACCAACAGTCGCGTCTGTCGCGCGGGAGGCTGGAATGATGTTGGAACGCACAAGCAAGAATATCGATGCGTTGCGTGCGAATGACGATTTATGCATAGACGTCCCTCGTGGGTTCAACAACCAATTCATATAGCGCGAAGCGTCCGGCGCAACAGATCGCCGGATCCCGTTGACCGCGCGTCGGTGACGAGACGTGGACACGCAGAGGCGGAAAGATAGCTTCGTCGCCCAGACTTCCAAGTGCGATATGCAGGGCAAGCCTTACACGGCCTTTAGAAGTGCTATGCGCTCGCGGTGCCGCAAGATCGTATACAAGCTACAGTGCGAAATGTGATAGCGTATCCTTCAACGTTGAGGGTGTTGGAGTTTCTGCCATGCGAAGAATGCTTTCACCGCTGGCGTTGGCTGCTTCAGCGTTTTTGATGGCGATTGGCTGGAACGGCGACGCGGAAGCGCATTCGAGACGTCACCATTTGCAGAGCATGCCGCCGATAGTGTTTCCGAAACACATGGCGGCCCCCTACGCGATTACGGTTGATGCAAATCCAGTCGATGCGCTCAACCAGTTTTCGCCCAACGTTGCTTTCGGTGTGGGGGTGGATGGCGTTCCCTCTCGAACGGTGCCCGAAATCTACACGCATTCGAACGTGCGCCAGATGCTTGGTGCGGGGTTGAGCCCGGTCAGCTATCGTCTGTACACAGAGTTATCCGTTCAGGATTGGCATTGGAATCCAGCCGGTAGCTTTTCACAGGGCGATAGCGGGTATTGGACAAGCAACGCCCTGCCGGGCAAGAAGGTCGTCGATACCTATGGGTATCGTCTACCGCGGCGCGGCTTCACCCATGACCAGGGTAATGACGACGATTATTCGCGTCTCGACGATGGCGATCTCGGATCGTTCTGGAAAAGCAATCCGTATCTGACCCAGCCCTATACGGGAGATGCCGATAGCCTGCATCCGCAATGGGTGCTGTTCGATCTGCGCCACAAAGAGAACATCAGCGCCGCGAAAATCTGGTGGGGCAGCCCGTTTGCCGTTCAGTACGCCGTCCAATACTGGACGGGCGACGATCCGATCTGGGATCCGGCGCACGGTTCGTGGGTGAATTTCCCCAATGGCGCCGTCTCGAACGGGCAGGGTGGTACAGTCACGCTTTCGCTTGGCGATGCGCCGAGAGGTGTGCGCTATGTGCGCATCGCGATGAGCCAGAGTTCGGGCTGCGCGGCCCCACGAGCAAGCGACCCGCGCGATTGCTTGGGATACGCGGTCGCCGAAGTGGACCTTGGCGTTCTGAATCATGGCAAGTTCAAAGACTTGGTGGAGCACCGGCCCGATCGCAGGCAGACAGTGACCTACGCGTCTTCCGTCGATCCCTGGCACACCAAGCAAGACCGGGTGCGCGATCAGGAACAGCCGGGGCTCGACATTGTGTTCCGGAGTGGTGTCACGCGCGACATCCCTGCGATCGTTCCGATCCCGATGATGTACAGCACGCCAGAAAATGCGGCTGCAGAGATCAGCTACATCGAAACGCGGGGCTACAAGATTTCGCGTATCGAAATGGGCGAGGAGCCAGACGGCCAATTCGTAACGCCGGAAGACTACGCGGCGCTTTATGTGCAGTTCGCGGTGGCGCTTCACGCGGTCGACTCCTCTTTGCATCTGGGCGGACCAGTATTCGAGGACAATTCTCACGACCTGAGAGCTTGGGCCTTGCAGAAGCGTGGCGAAACGTCATGGACGAAGCGCTTCGTTGCTTACCTGAATTTGCACAGCCATCTGAATGATTTGAATTTCTTTTCCTTCGAGCATTACCCGTTCGGAAGTTGCAGCAACGGCGCCGGCGAATCCAACTTGCTGCGGGAGCCCGATCTGATATCGCGCATCGTATCGGTGTGGAGGAATGA
>CAZCJI010000346.1:0-3663 GCA_964498625.1 uncultured Rhizobium sp. | reverse complement strand
TCGGCGTTGTTGAGGATGATGAACCAGCCCATCCAGCCCTTGCCGGTCGCGGCCTTCACCTTCTCCTCGCTGTAGGAGGGAGGCGGCCAGAGTTCGCCACCGGTCGCTTTGGCCTTCTTCGCTTTCGGTTGCGCCTTTGGTTGCTCTTGGGCCGCCATGCCGTAATCTCCCCGGACCAAGCCATTCTAGCATTCACGAGGATTTCATGCCGGATAAAAAGGGTCCCCTGGATGGGGTGCGCGTGCTCGACCTCACCGAGTTCATCTTCGGACCTTACGCGACGCAGACGCTGGGCGATCTCGGCGCCGACGTGATCAAGATCGAAAACCCCGGCGGCGACCGCCAGCGCCACGGCTCCAAATTCGCCAAGCACGAAGACATGGGCGCGACGTTCATGACCATGAACCGCAACAAGCGCTCGGTCGCGCTCGACCTCAAGGCGGAGGCGGATCGCGAGAAGCTGCGCGCGCTGATCCCGACCGCGCAGGTGTTCATCCACAATGTCCGCGCCGATGCGATGGCGCGGCTCGGCTTCTCCTATGAGGAAGTCGCCAGGATCAATCCGCATATCGTCTACGTGCATTGCGTCGGCTACGGCTCGGATGGACCGTACGCCGGGCGTCAGGCGTTCGACGATCTGGTGCAGGCCGCGAGCGGCGCTGCCGATCTGCTCCCGCGCGTCGATGGCAACGAGGATATGCGCCTGCTGCCCAGCTTCATCGCCGACAAGGTATCCTCGATGCACGCATTGTCATCGACGCTCGCCGCCCTTTATCACCAGAAGGCGACGGGCGAAGGCCAGTTCGTCGAAGTGCCGATGTTCGAATGCTTCACGCATTTCATGCTGATCGAGCATCTCTACGGCGAGACCTTCGAGCCGCCGGTCAGCCATATGGGCCACACCCCGGCGCTCGCGAACGATCGCCGTCCGCTCAAATGCAAGGACGGACACATCTGCATTCAGCCCGTGAGCCGCGCGGCATCGGCGAAGTTCATGGAGCTTGGTGGTATCCCCGACGCTTACGAAAGCGACCGTTTCAAGAACGCGCCGAAGGGCGGCCGCGTCGCGGTCTACTATGCGATGCAGCGCGAGGCCGCGATGGCGCACACCGTCGAGGAATGGATGAAGCTTGGCGACGAGCACCGCATCCCGATCATGCGCGCCAACGGTCTCGATGCGGTGCTGGACGATCCGCATCTGAAAGCCGTCGGCTTCTTCGAGACGCGTGCGCATCCGACCGAGGGCGGCTGGCGCACGATCAAGCCGCCGGTGAAGTTCTCGAAGACTCCGGCCTCCATCCGGCTCGACCCGCCACGGCCGGGGCAGGACACGAAGGAGATCGTCGGCGGCTGAAACCGGTCAAACGGCGACGAACGCGTTTGCCGTTGGGTCGTAGATTTCCAGCTTGCCGTCCGCGATGCCGAAACGCGCGCCGTTCACGGTGAGTTGACCGTCCTTCACGCGATCCGCCACGAACGAAAAACTCATCAACCGCTCGATCGACAGAAGCACGCTCGCGCGCTCGACGATTTCGTGCCGGTCGGCGTCGTGCGCGTGACCGGATGCCCGCTCGACCGCGGGCGTGAGAAGATCGATCCATGACCGCAGGAACGGAACGTCGCTTCCGATCGCGCCGTCGATCGCCGCTGCGACACCACCGCATTGGGCATGCCCCATGACGAGGATATTGCGCACCTCAAGCAACATCACCGCGAACGCGATCGCGGCACTCGTACCGTGATGGGCGCCGTCTATCTCCGGCGGCGGAACGATCGCGGCGATGTTGCGCACGACGAACAGTTCGCCCGGCCGCGCGTTGAAAACGGTCGCCGGATCGGAGCGCGAATCGCTGCACGCGATGATGAGGGTGCGCGGCCGCTGCCCCGTTTTCGCGAGATCGGCATAGCGCTCGCGTTCGGCCGGCCAGCGGCGCTCGCGGAACTCGCGATAGCCCGCGATGAGGCTTTTCATGTCGTCGTTCGGATTCAAGACGCGCCCGTGTTTGTCATGCCGAATCCACCATAGTCGGCCCTCCCCATCCCCGCCACAGCGTTTGCGGATCCCCGCTTGAAGGCGAAGGCCCCACTGGTCAAGATCGCGCGTCGCAAGAAGGCCGCCCCATGTCGGGCAGGAGCATAACTGACATGGGGAGGCCTTAGCGCGACGCAAGAAGGCCGCCCCATGTCAGATATGCTCCTGCCCGTTCCGGCCGCGTGGAAAGACCGCGCGCTCATCGACAAGGCCAAATACGACAGGATGTACGCGGAGTCCGTGGGCGATCCGGAGGATTTCTGGCGCGAGCAGGCGCATCGCATCGACTGGATCGTACCCTTCACAAAGGTGAAGGACGTGTCGTGGGATCCCGACAGGCTCCATATCAAATGGTTCGAAGACGGCGTGCTGAACGTCAGCGCCAACTGCATCGACCGGCATCTTGAGAAGCGCGGCGCGCAGACAGCCATCATCTGGGAGCCTGACGATCCGAACGCGGACGCGAAGCACATTACCTACGCCGAACTGCATCGCGAGGTCTGCCTTTTCGCCAATGTGTTGAAGAAGCACGGTGTGAAGCGTGGCGACCGCGTCACGATCTACCTTCCGATGATCCCGGAGGCGGCCTATGCGATGCTCGCCTGCGCGCGCATCGGCGCGGTGCATTCGGTGATTTTTGCCGGCTTCTCGCCCGACTCCATCGCCGGCCGGATTTTAGATTGTCAAAGCACCTTCGTCATTACCGCGGATGAAGGCGTGCGCGGTGGCAAACCGATCCCGCTGAAGAACAATGTCGACGAGGCGCTCGGGGTCGTGAATCGTACGCACGAGGACCTGGTCAGAACGGTCCTCGTCGTGCGCAGAACAGGAGCCCAGACCAGTTGGACAGGTAATCGCGACTACTGGTGGGAGAGCGAGAAGAAAACCGTATCAATAGATTGCCCGCCGGAGTCGATGGGCGCGGAAGACCCGCTGTTCATTCTCTATACGAGCGGTTCGACCGGCAAGCCGAAAGGCGTGCTGCACACATCCGGCGGCTATTCGATGTATGCCGCGTTCACCCATCAATATGTGTTCGACTACCACGATGGCGACATCTACTGGTGCACCGCCGATGTCGGCTGGGTAACGGGGCACAGCTATATCGTCTATGGCCCGCTCGCGAACGGCGCCACGACGCTGATGTTCGAGGGTGTGCCGAACCATCCCACGACCTCGCGGTTTTGGGAGGTGATCGACAAGCACAAGGTCAACATCTTCTATACTGCGCCGACCGCGATCCGCGCGCTGATGCGCGACGGCGAAGAACCGGTGAAGAAAACTTCGCGCAAGTCTCTACGCCTGCTCGGCAGCGTCGGCGAGCCTATCAATCCCGAAGCATGGCTCTGGTATCACAAGACCGTCGGTGACGGCCGCTGCCCCATCGTCGATACGTGGTGGCAGACGGAGACAGGCGGCATTCTGATCTCTCCCCTCCCCGGCGCGACCGATCTCAAGCCCGGTTCCGCGACCAAGCCTCTGTTCGGCATCCAGCCGCAGCTTGTCGATGCCGACGGCAACGTTCTAGAAGGCGCGGCCAGCGGCAATCTTGTGCTGCTCGACAGCTGGCCTGGCCAGATGCGCACGGTCTATGGCGACCACCAGCGCTTCATCGACACCTACTTCAAGAC
>CAZCJI010000345.1:0-3669 GCA_964498625.1 uncultured Rhizobium sp. | reverse complement strand
GCATCGCGCCATAGACACGGCGCTCCAGACCGTAGTCGATGCCCCGGATAAAGGCGTGGGTGACCTCGCTGTCGGCGAACATGCGGATTTTGGATCGCACCTCGGTGTCGATCTCGTCTATGGAAGCCTGCGACCGTTTGACGATGCCGCCCACGATGGCCGAGACGAGAAAGGTCACCACCACCGGATAGCGATCTTCGGTCCCAAAGCCCGCGAACACCAGACCGGTCACATCTTCGAGGAACAAATCCTTGACCACACAGAAGACGGCGATGTCCTTCAGCCTCTTCCGGCTGTCCTGCGAAATGTTGAAGGAGTCGAACCCGTAGGAAATCAGCTGGCCGATAATGCTCTCGTGCTCGCGCGCGACCGTATCGGCGAAGCCTTTCGGAAAGCAGGCAAGATCGGCACGCGGGCTTCCATCCTCGCGGAACTGGTAGTCGTGCCAGATGCGCCGGATGGCCTCTTCCAGGATCGCTGCGTCGCTGACGCTGGCTTCGCCGGTCTCGCGCAGATATTGCGCAAGATGGAAAACATAGCGGTACACCGACGCCAGCAACCTCTTGTAGTCGTCGTTCTGCCGGTCTGCCGGAAAGAATTCGCTGAGGTTGTCCAGCATGCCAGTGAAACTCACCGCGTAGTCGCGCAGGCGTGCGAACGGCTTCGGATTGACCTTTTTCTGATAGTGCTCGATCAGCCGGTCCCAGGGATGGCCCATAATGTCGGCGACGCCGAAGAACATCACCCCGACCGGATGCTTCTCGACCAGATTGTAGAGCTTGCGCTGATCGTTGCGTACGACGACCGTTCCGCCATCGACCAGCGTCACGGCGGAATCGGCCGCGAGCGCAACCGCACGCTGGTTCATCACCGCGATTTCGGATGTCATCCCTTGACCCTACGCCCACTCTTTTCCCCAGCATGTCACAGCCACGGCCGGATTGGGAAGGCGTGCGGAAATATGGTTAGGAGCGTCGCATTGCGGCCACAGGCGCCGAGCGTTTACCGTGGCGTCTTCGCTATTTCGGAGACATGCAGATGTACAAACCTTTCGATCTCACGGGAAAAGTCGCGCTGGTAACCGGCGGCAACGGCGGCATTGGGCTGGGCATGGCCGAGGCGCTGGCCGCGTCGGGCGCGGATGTCGTCATCTGGGGAACCAATGAGACCAAGAATGACAGTGCGGTGAAGACTTTGAAGGCGCACGGCAAGCGTGTGTCTTCGCGAAAGGTCAATGTCGCGAACGAGCAGGAAGTGATCGATGGCATGAAAGCCGCGATTGCGGAGATGGGCCGCCTCGATTGCGTGGTCGCCAATGCCGGCATCGGCGGCAGTTCGCCCATCAACGAGATGACCACAGACCTGTTCCGCAAGGTGAACGCGGTCAACACCGAAGGCGTGATGTGGACATTCCGCGAAGCGTCCAAACACATGATCGACCGCGCGAAAGACGGCGACGCGAACGGCTCGCTGGTTGTCGTTGCATCGACCGCCGGTATCGAGGGCGCGGCGCGAAACTCCGCCTACGGAGCATCGAAGGGTGCGGTGATGTCGATGGCCCGCGCGCTGGCGGTGGAGCTTGCGCGCTATGGCATGCGCGTGAACTCGATTGCACCGGGCTGGATCGCGACCGACATGACGCAAGGCGCGCAAGACAGCAAGGTCTTCAACGAGAAAGTCATCCCGCGCGTCCCGATGCGCCGCTGGGGCGAACCGTCCGACTTCGGCGGCATCGCGGTCTATCTCGCCAGCGACGCGTCCGCCTACCACACCGGCGAGACGTTCGTCATCGATGGTGGATATACGAAGTTCTGATTGTCTGTACAAAGACAAAATGGGACGCCCGTTTCCAGACATCCCACTAACGGGCGATAGCCTAAGCACAAAGAAACAGACTGGCAAGCCCGCGATTTGCGTAATAGATGACATCCCCTTCGCACCACTCATGCTTCGACCCGCCTACGCTTTCAGCTACGGCGGGCGAGAGAGCCTCACTAAGTCCGGCATAGCCTTGGCGAAGCCGGACAAACTCAGCATGAGGGATGCTTCAACGACCCTCACCCTGAGCCTGTCGAAGGGTGAGCGAGGGGGATCACTATGACGGCCTGCGGACTGGACTTCGGAACGTCGAATTCGGCGATCGGCGTGATGCAGGATGGCGTGCCGACTTTGGCGCCGGTCGAGGGCACGGCGACCCTGGTGCCCAGCGCCGTGTTCTTCGACTACGAGACGCGGGGGCGCGTGCTGTTCGGCGCACAGGCGATCGACACCTATATCGGCCAGACCGAGGGGCGGCTGATGCGCGCGCTGAAGTCGATCCTCGGCTCGCCGCTGATCGACGAGAAGACCGCGCTCGGCTATCGCCAGGTCGCGCTCACCGAAGTGGTCGAGATTTTCATACGCCACCTCAAGGACAAGGCCGAAGCCTTTGCTAGTGAAGAGATAAATGCCGTCGTCCACGGCCGCCCGGTGCGCTTTGTTGACGATGACAACGCCGCCGATGCGCGCGCGGAATCGGTGCTGAAGGACATCGCCCACCGCGTCGGCTTCAAGGAGGTGAGCTTCGTCTACGAGCCCATCGCCGCCGCTTATCATTACGAGGAGACCGCAAACGCCGAGGAGATCGTGCTCATCGCCGATATCGGCGGCGGCACGTCGGACTTCAGCGTCATCCGCATCGGGCCGGAACGGCGCGCGCTGCCCGACCGCGCCGGTGACATCCTCGCCAGCGCCGGCGAGCGAATCGGCGGCACGGATTTCGACCGCTTCTTAAGCCTCGATTCGGTGATGCCGCTGCTCGGCATGGGCACGCAGCTTGTGTCGAAAAATCTGCCGATGCCGAAAAGCCTCTACTTCGAACTCGCGACCTGGTCGCTGATCAACTGGGCCTATACGCGCAAGAACGAGCGCGAGGTCGCGGAGCTTCTCGCGGATTCGCGCGCACCCGAGAACGTCGAACGTTTGCTGAAGGCCTTGCAGCGCCGCCTCGGCCATCGCATCGCGTTCGCGGTGGAGGACGCCAAGATCGCGCTCAGCGACAGCGACACGACGGAGATCGCGCTCGCCTTCATCGAAGCAGGCCTAGCGGCGCAGGCCACGCGTGCGGGTTTCGACAAAGCGATCTTCGGCAAGACATACCGTCTCACCAATATCGCGCTGGAATGTATCCGTGATGCCGGTCTCAAACCCGATGCCGTCTCCACCATCTTCTTCACCGGCGGATCGAGCCGCGTGCCTGCGGTGCGCAACGCCATTGCCGCTGCGGCACCTTCGGCGCGCATCGCGGCGGGATCGGATTTTCTTTCCGTTGCGTTGGGCCTGACACGCGAAGCACAGCGGCGCTATGGTTGAGCAATAACGCGCGCGAGGAAACGCCATGACCATCCGCACACCGCTTTGCGACATGCTGGGCATCAAATATCCGATCATGCTCGCGGGCATGGGCGGTGTGTCGTATGCGGAGCTCGCGGCTGCCGTGTCGAACGCAGGCGGCTTCGGCACGCTCGGCATGGCGGGGCGTTCGCCGGATGAGATCAAGACCGAGATCAAGAAGGTCCGCGATCTCACCGACAAGCCGTTCGGCGTCGATCTGCTTGCCGCTGTTCCCGAGTCATTGGAGCGTACGGCAGATCTCATCATCGAAGGCGGCGCGAAAGCCTTCATCTCCGG
>CAZCJI010000344.1:0-3674 GCA_964498625.1 uncultured Rhizobium sp. | reverse complement strand
GAAGCTCGTGTCGGTCGCGCCGCGCAGCAATCGGTTCAGCTCGTGCAGCTTGCCGCGCTTGCGCTCCCAACCGATCCATGCGCCTTCGCCCTCGTTCCACAACCTTCGGCGATGCAGCAAGAAAAAACGCGCGCTGTTGCTCGCCGGTCCATAGCGAGTGTTGAGCTTTGCGATCCCGGCGCGCGCCTCTTCGAGCAACAGATCGTCATCCGGTGCATGTTCAGTCTGCGAATCCTGCCAGTCGGACAGCAATGCAAAAACAAAGTTTTCATCCGGGTTCGAAAGATGATGGACTTCCAGACGCTCGACCTGCTCACGGATATCGGCAAGGCTTGTCAGGAGCGTGGGCATGACGACGATGGTGCGCATATCGGCCGGAACGCCGTTCTCAAGCGCCATCGCGGGTAGAGGTCTCGTCTGGCCCTGTGCGGTGAGGACGCGGTTGATGAGCGCAACACCCACGTCGGACGCCGGCACCAATCCGACGAAGGCCAGCACGATCAATCGCCAGTCATGGATGCCGGCGTGCCAGACAACGGCGAGTGGAAACGCCAGCGCCACCAGCGTCGCCAGGAAAACGAGTCCAACGTAACTCTTGACGCCCGCACGAGAATGCGAACGGAGAATCCGGAGCTTGAACGGTATCCGCGCGCCAAGCTGTTTTTCGAAATCGGGACGCCCATGACCGATCAGGTAATAGCCGGGATCGCTTTCGCGCTTCTGTTTGCCGTCCTTGTCCTGGGTCAGATTTTGTGGACGGCGGGCCGCCGCCAAGGCGCGCCTGGCGATTTCGCCCTCATCGACTGCGCTGCCGCGGGAGAGTTCCTCGATGGCGCGGCGGTAGAGATCGCGCGTCTGGAAGTCCATCGCCTCGAAATTGCTCTCCGCGCGCAGGATGCGATCGACGGCACTGACATTCTCAAAAAAGTCCGGCCAGTTCACCATCGAAACCAGCCGCATGCTCGTGATGACATTGCGCACAGTGACGTTGGTGGCGCTCTGGCGCTGCACTTCATCGCGCACCATCCGATCGGTGGTGGTGTTTTCGCTGGCGATTTTTTCGTTCAGCCAGCGCAGCGCCGGCGTGTTTTGTGGATCGCGATCGCGTAGGCGCTGCGAAAGTTGCACCGCGAAAGAGATCGACCAGGGCGCCTGATGGAGCTTTTGTACCTGGCTCGCCGCCGGTTCATTCGTCTCAGGGTTCAGCACGCCATCGGCGATCGCGTCTGCTTGTTCGGTTGCTTTAAGTCGCGCGACGATCGACTCCGCCAGACGGCGCAGATTTTCCACAAGCGTGATGCGCAGCGTGATCGCCAGCGCCCAAAGCTCGCCGATGGTCAGCGGCTGCACGCGCTGATAGGCCTCGACAAAGTGCGTCAGCTTCTCGATGTCGAACGCGCTGTCCGAATGCGCGACCACCGCCCACGCAATGCCGAACACACGCGGGTAGCCGGCCAACGGTCCTTCCGCGAGCTTGGGCAAGAGGCGGTAGAAGCCGGGCGGGAGATCGTTTACGATCTCGCGCGTCTGCTCGTCCACCACATGAAAATTATCGAGCAGCCATTCCGCGGCCGGCGATACCGGCTGTCCGGCCTGTGCCGCCTGCACGATGGCACGATAACATTCGCGCAGAACCTTCGTATTTTCGTGGAGCCGTGGCGCGATAGGGCGGCCCCGGCTCTTGCGTCGTCCGGTGACGATGTGCTGTGCCTTGGCAAGGCTTTCAGCATGTTGTTCGAGACGCTCGATGCTGAAAAGCTCCGAGCGGATCGGCGGCTCTGTGGTTTTCAGTGCCGGTGAACCCGAGAAATCCAAAGCTGCAGCCCCATGTGCCAAACGCGATATGGCTGCGCGCCGGACGGCCGCAACCATCCCGGCAGCGGTATCTGGCGCCCCGAGCCAATGTTAGAACGCCATGTAGCGGAGAAAGTTCCACGCCAGAGGCGCGGAATCGCTGGAAGTTATCCGCGCGCCCGGCTTTTGAACCGCACCGGCAAATGCGTAGGGCCGGAAATGAAATTGGAGGCGAACCACTTTGGCGCGCCAACGATCTGTAGGTCGGCCATGCGCGTCAGAACTTCGGTGAGGATCGCGTCGATTTCGATCCGCGCGATGTGCTGGCCCAGACAGCCATGCGGACCCGTGCCAAAGGCGATGTGTTCGTTAGGCGTGCGCGAAAGATCGAGAGCATCGGGCTGGTCGAACTTATCCGGATCGCGATTGGCGGAGCCGAAATACATCACGACCTTGCTGCCTTCCTTGATCTGCTGGCCAGCCAACACCGTGTCGTGCCTGGCGGTACGCCGCATGTAGATAACGGGTGTTGTGAAGCGCAGCAGTTCCTCGCGCGCCAACGGTAGCCGCGCTGGCAGATCGGCCTTGAGCCATGCAAGTTGATCCGGGTTGTCGAGCAGCGCAATCAATCCCGAAGACAGAAGGTTGCGCGTCGTATCGCCTCCGGCATCCACGAGCAGCAGGAAGAACAGAAGAAATTCGATATCTTCCAGTTTTTTGCCGTCTACTTCGGCCTGCAGAAGCTTGGTCGCAAGATCATCCTTGGGCCGCGCGCGCTTTTCGTCGATCACGTTGCGGCCGTACTCGAACATCTTCAGCACAGCCATGCCGCCGGCGCCCGGCGCCTGCGATTCCGGGGCGGCGTGGATCATTTCTGTCAATTTGTAGAGTTCGCGTCCATCGTCCAATGGGATGCCGAGCAGCTCGGCGATCACATAGGACGGCATCTCGCCGGCGATCTGGCTGACGAAATCGCATTCGCCATGCTCGATCACCGCATCGACGATCTGTTTGGCGAGCGCATTCATGCGCGGGGTGCGATCCGCCGATATTGGCTGCGTGAACTCGCCGCGGATGAGCTTGCGATATGCCGTGTGCTGCGGAGGATCCATCATCAGCATCATTTTGTATCCGCCAAAGCCCTGCGCCGCCTCGGCTGCGGGATCGGAGATCATGATCGTGGGCTCGGAAGAGAAGCTCTGGAAATCGCGATCGACATCCCAGACATCCTTGTAGCGCGTGACGGCCCAGAATCCCTTTCCATCGGGCTCCTCGTGCCAGAACACGGGCGCGTTTTCACGGAGCCATGCGTACTGCGCAAAAGGATGACCGGTCGCGAAGCTTTCGGGCGAGAGGAGATCGATTTTCATAGACGCGATTATGCACGCGCGCATCCGTTTGGAAACTCAACTCGCAACCAAAAACCGCCACGCTCAACGAGTAGCAGCAATGCCACTTCCGCGATGAGAATGGCTTCCTTGCTGCCGCTCGCAATTCGGCCGCTGGAGGCACTGTCTTTCGTCGCCGGGGCGAGTGCCGCCGAGGCTAGCGGGAACGCGCCCGCGCCGAAATTCCCTAGTCGGTCGCGCCTTGGCCGCGAAGCTTGGCGGTCAGATTCTCGATCGCTTGCGTCAGTGCGAGGACTTCCTTCTCGCGGAGCTGATCGAACTTCTGATGGAGCAGTTCGATCTCCAGTTCGGCTTTGATATTGATCTGGTAATCGCTCTCCGCCTGCTTGCGGTCGATGTCCTGCTGGCGGTTCTGGCTCATCATGATGAAGGGAGCCGCATAGGCCGCCTGAAACGACAGCGCGAGATTGAGCAGGATGAAGGGATAGGGATCCCAGTGCTCGATATAGGCCGTGATGTTGAGCACGATCC
>CAZCJI010000343.1:0-3686 GCA_964498625.1 uncultured Rhizobium sp. | reverse complement strand
GTGCGTCCGATCCAGATGACGGCATCACTCTACGCGCCAACATGCAGAAGAATTACCCGATCCGGGAGATGATAAAGCGCGGTTGGTTGAAGGGCGGCGACGCCGCGTCATTGGGCGATCAGCTTTCCGCATTCTTCGAGGTAAAGGATGTGGGCGCGATCCCGTATATTGCCCATGCCGCCAAAAAGACGAGCTACGAAGAGAAAGAAATTCCACCCGTCCAACTAGCTTGGCTTTTCCGGGTTCGTCAGATTGCAAAGTCGATCAGCGTTCCAAAATATTCTGAAGCCGCATTGACATCCGCCTTGGCGAGACTTCGCGATCTCCTCGCTGCGCCGGAAGAGGCGCGCAACGTGCCCCGCATCTTAGCCGAATGCGGCGTTCGTTTTGTGATTGTAGAGTCACTTCCGCAATCCAAGATCGACGGTGTTTGTTTCTGGCTCGATAAGAATTCACCGGTCATCGGCGTGTCATTTCGGTTTGATCGTATTGATAACTTTTGGTTCGTGCTACGCCACGAAATCGAGCACGTTTTGAAAGGCCACGGGCGATCTTCCCACGAAGGAATGATCGACGCCGCGCTTGAAGGCGAGCGCGCTGGCACTGGCGAAAACGTACCAGAAGAGGAGCGCATCGCGAATGCGGCGGCGGCGGACTTCTGTGTTCCAAAAGAGAAGATGGAGTCGTTTATTCTCCGCAAGAATCCGTTCTTTTATGAAAAGGATGTGGTTGCCTTTGCTAAACTCAACGGAGTTCACCCCGGTCTTCCTGTAGGCCAGATTCAGCACAAGACGGATCGCTACGATTATCTGAAAAAATATCAAACCAAGATCAGACAGTTCGTTACGCCCGGCGCCATTGTGGATGGCTGGGATCAACCCCTAGACCTCTCGTGAGATAGAAATGGCCCACCACGAAACTCAAGCAGAAGAATTCCAGCGCCTCTGGCGCGAATACGAAGAACAGAACGACCACCAAGCGGTCAGCGCGCGAGAAGTGGTTGATTGGGCGGTTCGTGAGAAGGGCCTAAGACTTCCTCGGGTTGATCCGCGCGATGTTCTCGCTTCGCAACTTGCTCGCGCACTTCGCGAAGAATACGCGACGGATTCTAAGGGTCGCCGGTATCGCAAGAACCACGCGATGCGCGTCACCAAGGACGGCGTGCAAACGACTTTCTGGGGTATCATGGGTTTTGCATCCCATGTCCATATGCAGCGCGCTTTTACCCAGCGCCGCGAACAAGTCATTGGCGATCTCGTTCAGTTAGACGTGGATGTCGAGGTCTATAACGAAATGATCCCGGAAGCTAAACGCATCCAACTCGTCCTGGACTTCAAAGACGACGTTGCCGAGCGTCGCACAGGCTAAGACTTTTTCCATCGCGCGTTCGCAGCTTCACGGGCGATCTCCGCTCTTTGAGCGTCCGTGAGCTTGACCGCGCGGGCTTTCGCACCTTTCGCGCGGTTTGGCGCGCCTTTCTTATCCTCGACCTCGCCGGTCGCGATCTTGCCGATAAGCACGGCATTGCCGATTACATCGGCCTTGCGCTTCTGACCTTGGGGGCCTTTAGGCATGTCTACTTCCCAACATAATAGAGGCGGCATTCCTTCGGCGGATCAGGGCAGTGAGGGGTTGCCTCGTACATGGCGAACAACTTGATCGCCAGCAAGACCGCCAAAATGCCGATAGCGGCGACCAAGATAGAGATTTTTCGGCGCAGGGCCCTGTCCATGATCGGACCCTAAAACCCTGTCCGGCAGGGGGCAACGGGGTCAGATTTCAAACTGACCCACTACCCAATAGTCTAAAGTCCGGGCGTACCTGATTATGAATGCGGGACAATATGAATAATGATTCGCGTCAATGCGCCCCGGCCACGAGTAAATCTATGCCTCCTACCCAACCGCGGCGCCCATGTTCTTTTTTTATCGCCACCAAGTAACTGTAGCCATCTGCTGATTTCTGCAGAAGTTTAATTTCGGAGTCCTCTCCTAAAAACTCGCAGGCTTTGTTATTCTTTGAAATCCACTCCCGCAGGGCTTGATCGCCTTTTTGTCCATCCAAAAGACCTGCGAAGTCCACGTTCTTCAGGGTCTTGCAAACAATAGAACCTTTTAAAAGTTTCGAAGCAAATTTTATCCCGTTATCGTAGTTGATGACCGGACAAGAGTATCCAAGCCGGTTCCCGTTCAGATGGTGGCGGCATAAGTCATAACAAGATAGAAAATCTCCGGCAGAGCATTCCGTTTTCCGCTGAGATATTTCTTCGCTTGAATATGTCAATAAGTCGGGTGGCAGTCCGGAGTGACATTCAGGCGCATCTTTTGTGGCACAGTTTGTCGCGGCGGTGTTTTCGGCCGAGGGAATATTGTCAGGCGCGGCGGCGGCGGGATCAAGTTCTTGCAGATTTACCAATTGCCAGCCCTCGTCCTTCGCTGCAACACCGGAGTGTTGAACCGTGCAAACTATGAAAGCAACCGCCTTTCCTCCAAATCCGTTCGCAGCGATTACTTTCAAGAGCACGTCGTAGTAGTCGATCGCACCATGTTTTCGTACAATGGCATCATTGAATCCGGAATAGTCTTCGAGAAATTCAACAGGCCAGTGATCGCGAAAAGAGTCTTTGGCGAACTTTTGACATTGGGCGAAAGCAACGCGGGCGCTGTATTCGTCTTTCCGTGAATATGTGTCTGAACTTCCACTTGGAGTATCTCTGGCTGTGGCTGCTGTGCCAGTTACTATCGATCTAGGCGCCGGGCTGTTTGGAGACACTGCAACCGCGGTTGCGAAGAGAAACAGTGAAACGCACGCCGTGTAGGCGCTACGCCGACGCCATTGTCTGAAGAACAAGCCCCCTATACCGGCAACAATCCCCACGAACGACAAAAGCCCGACCAACGCAGCCATTCGGCGCCCCTAGAATGCTTCAAATAGCTCCATAAACCATCCAGAACTCAAGACTGGCAAACGCACTTTGTTCCCCGCAGTATCCATGTTTCGTGGATATATGGGAGCACAAAACGTTCCTAGGACGAAAAAGTTTGTCGGAATACTTTGTTCCGACGGAGTCGCTCGCAAAGCGCTTGAGAGAAAGGGTCGTCGAGTTGGGAATTCTTGCGGTGACGCTGCACAGCGAGCGACGGCATTCGAACTACATGAGCCGTATATAGAAGCCGATTTAGGCTTGCTTGTGCGCATTCGCCTCACTGCAGACCACGCCAAACGATCTATTGGGGGTAAGGGATAAATTAGTGCTCTCAAGTTTTCCAACTGATAGGCGCCGTCGCCAAGTGGCACAAGCTCAGCTCCTGTACGATACGCAGATGCGGCCCGTAGTGCAGCGCTCATCCTGACTCACCTGCTCGCACTCGAAACAATGCCGAGACCGGCCATACGATGGGGAAGCCAAAAAAGGCTGGTGCCGCTTGCGTGACTCGAACACGCGACCCCATCATTACGAATGATGTGCTCTACCGGCTGAGCTAAAGCGGCCCGGGAAGGCGCGGAAAATAGTGAGAAGCCGCGCGCACTGCAACAGAGGATTTACGCCGCGGAAAGCCTAGCTTTTCGCGTTGCCGCGCACCCGCGAACGGGTCAAGCTGGCGCCATGCTCTCCAAAGCCGACGACTATCCCATCCATCAGCTGCCCGAGCCGATCGCCACGGCGGGCACCGACCGCAACTTCT
>CAZCJI010000342.1:0-3694 GCA_964498625.1 uncultured Rhizobium sp. | reverse complement strand
ACAGCCGGCACGCCGTATTGGGTCGTGGCATCGGCGACCGGCGATTCTTGGGATGCGTGGGCGTTCAACTCCACCGACGAAACAGATGTACTGACGGCCGCTTACAGCTCTGACGGCGGCAGCACCTGGTCGCCCGGCGCCGCCGTTCCGGCGATGTCTTTCCAGGTTCTGGGCAAGTAGCCGGACATTTCTGCACATAAGCGAAAGGCCGGGCCTCACCAGCCCGGCCTTTTTATTTGGCAGGCGTGTCTTTCTTCGGATTATCGGGCGGTGGAATGGGCACGCCCGCGTCTTTGAGGCGGGCGATCAGCCCGTCATCCCGATCGCCCAACCGATAAGCTGCAATCCAATAAGATTTGGCTTCGTCATAAGACTTTGTTTTGGCATGCAGGCAGTCACCAAGAATGGTCAATGCTAATTCATTCGGGTTGATCTCGACGGATTTTTTGGCATCGAAGAACGCGCCATTGATGTCTCCTAAATCGAATTTTGCCGCCGAGCGCTCGGCATAAGCCCAAGGATTTTGCGAGCTCTTCAATACCATATCCAAATATTGGATAGCTTCTCGATTGTGATTGACTGCAACCAGCTTGCTTCCAAGATTTAGCTGGCGATCAGGGTTGGACGGGTCTAGTGCATATGCCAATCGCACGTCATCAAGTCCGGCTTCTGCACTCTGTTTCACAACGGGCAACATCATTGATCTTTGCGTAAGGGCGTCTGCTTTTTGCGCATTTGTTGAAGCGTTCAGAAAAGCAAGTGTGCAATCGCCAATGAAGGTTGGCTTGGAGAATTCAGCTTCTGTTTTCGCGTCGAGGCATGCTTTCTTTGAAAGCGCCGGATCGCTAACCTTCGTCCAGAGTGCAATGTCGGTGATCAAATTCTCAGCATTCTTTTCCTTTTCGATATCACCTTTTTGTTTGGCGAGATCCTGTGCATGTTCCGCATCGCGGCGTGCGTCGTCGAAATGCCCAAGCCACATAGAAGCATAGGCGCGAGCGTTTAGATGCGCAGGGACGCCCGGATTTAGTGTGACTTCGATGTTGCGGTCGTCGAATGCGCCTTGAAGATCGCCTAGATTGAACTTCGTTAGCGCACGCTCCTGATATCCTTCCGCTCTGGTCGGAAGGAGCTTGATTTGCACATCGAGGTCGGCTTCGGCGTCTTTCCAGCGGCCATATTCATTATACAGATACCCGCGTTCGTGCAGCGCGCGGTAGTTCTCGGGCCATAGCTTTATCGCATTGTCTAGATCAGCTAGTGCTTTTGGATAAGTTTTGAAGTCGCCTGCTGCGTCCTCCATGTACGCACGGCGGAAGAGCATCACGGACTTTTTCTTGGAATCTATTTCCTTTGTAATCTCCGCATCGCAATCAGCATCATTGCCGGTCGTATTCTTAGCGTAAGAAGAGCATCCTTCCGGATTGGGATAAGATTCTTCCGCCCGAACTGCGAACGGCAGCGCAGTCCAAAGAGCCAGCGCGAAATACTTTGCACGCATTCGATAACCCTGAACCCGTTAGCCCCCAAGTGTCGCGAAAGACCCGCGCTATTGCAACGCTAGGTTTTACGGCTTGATCGGCGCGTTCTTGAGAAGCTCGAAGAAATGCGCGCTGTGTTCGCCGCCCATGGTGAAATGCTTGGCGCCGGTGAAGTCGGAAATCTTCGACCAGTTCGCGGCAACATCGTCTGCCGTCGCGCCGTGGCCGATATTGATGCCCGTTGATTCCACGATCTGCGCCGAGGAGAACGCGCCCGCCGCCGCCGAAATCACGCAACCCGTCGGAGCATCGTCGCTCGCGAGATAGACGACAGCTGGCGTGACATATTCCGGCTTCAATGCCGCAATCATTTCCAGCGGCATCAGGTTCTCGGTCATGCGCGTGCCGGCCACCGGGCAGATGGCATTGACCTTGATGTTGTCCTTCGCGCCTTCGAGTTTGAGCGTGTTCATGAACCCGACGAGGCCGAGCTTCGCGGTGCCGTAGTTCGTCTGGCCGAAATTGCCGTAGAGACCTGTCGATGAGGTGGTCACGACGATGCGGCCGTATTGCTGCGTCTTCATGATCTCCCACATCGCCTTGGCCGGCTTCACAGTGCCCATGACGTGAACCTGCATGACGGCGTCGAAATCCTTGAGCTCCATCTTGGCGAAACTCTTGTCGCGCAGGATGCCGGCGTTGGCGATCAGCACGTCGATCCGGCCCCAGGTGTCCATCGTCTGCTTGACGAGATGCGCCACACCCGCGTCGTCGGTCACGGAGGCGCCGTTGGCGATCGCCGTGCCGCCGGCGTCGGTGATCTCTTTGACCACGCTTTCCGCTGCGGCAGAATTGCCGCCCGTGCCATCGACCGCGCCGCCCAGATCGTTGACCATGACCTTCGCACCGCGCCTGGCGAATTCAAGCGCGTGCGCGCGGCCCAACCCGCCGCCGGCGCCGGTGACGATGACGACCTTGCCGTCGAAGCGAATGGCCATGGGAAAGCTCCTTCAAAGGTGGGGATATTGCAGGCGCGAAGTGATGGCCGAAGGGGTGGGGCCGGTCAAGTCTGCCGCAATGCCGAGAATCGTCTACCGTTGGCCAGGAAGCCTTGTCGGTTGGGGAACGGCAGAATGGTTTTCGAAATTGCCCAGGTGCGCGCGGCGCTCGCGGCATTGCGGCTGACCGGCGCCAATGTTGAGGTGGCGTCGCGCTGGCTCTCGCTGTGGCAGGAGGGCGCCCCGCCGACGCTCTCGCGCTTTGACGCGCATCCTCTGCCCGCGCTCACGCCAGCGATGGCGATTTTCGAGATCAAGCACGGCGAGTCGCTCCAGTGTGTTCGCGCTGGTGCCTATTGTCAGTTGGCGATCGGCTTCGATTTGACGGGGCAGGATGTGCTTGCGATCACCAACGACGTGGATCGCGACGCGCGGCTGGATTGGTGCTGGAAGATCGTCGAAGGCGCGGCAACAGTTTCCTATCGTGCGTTCAAATCTGCACAGAGTGCTGTTGTCTACGCGCAGGGTATGTCGTTGCCGCTTGCGGACGCGAAGCCGGATGGAACGCGCGTCTTCTTCATGCACACGAACTGGCGGCCGCAGGCGATGGATTGGGTTGAGGGAAGTGTTCACGGCGATCTTCAACCGCCGCCCGAGCGCGCGATGAAATTCTTCGCGCCGCGTTCAGCCGAAGAAGCCGCGCTCAAGAGCACCGGCTCCGATCTGTTCTGAGCTCAGGCCTTTCCGGAAATTCGCGCGCGCAGAAAACGGTTGGCCGGAATCTCGATCAGCTTGGCGAGCAGAATTCCCCAGAGAATGCAAACCGCGAGAAGCGCGACCGGCTCCGTCCACCAGATGAAGGTCGACCATCGCATGCCCAAGACCGGCGCATCCCAGGCGGGATACCAGCGCTGCTCAACATAGCGCACGAACTGCAGAAAAAACGTCTGTCCCATATAGATCGCATAAGACCATTCGCCGAGCGCAAGAACGACGCCGGTCGAGAGTGCGCGCGCGACAAGGCCTCGGTCGAAAGCGAGCGTAAGGATCAACGCATCCATCGCGAACGCCACATAGATGTCTTGCGGCTTGTGCGCCCAGCTGGAGCGGTAGATCGCGTCGAGCAGCAGCAGCAAAGCGGCGAATTGCACCAGCGTCAGCAATCCTTCCGGAAGATCGCCCCAGCCACGCGCCATCATTGCGCGATACAGCATC
>CAZCJI010000341.1:0-3705 GCA_964498625.1 uncultured Rhizobium sp. | reverse complement strand
GCCGCCGCTGGCATTGGCATTGTGCGGAATGGCGATGACGTCTTCGCCCTCGGCGCGGTTCTTCTCCAGATAGCTCCAGAGATCGTCCGGGCGCTGCGAGTCACGCGACGTGAAGGGATACGGCGCGTGGTCGCCGCTGAAGATCACGTTGCGGTGCAGGTTGTACCGCCCCTTCGGCATGCTGGTCCATTCATAGGCGATGAAGGTCGTGAACTTGCCTGGCTGATAGTTCGCGTTCGCGGCGTCCTGTTCGCGCTGCCACGCGTCGCGCATGACTGGCGTCGTGTCGAACTGTCCGATCTCTCTGGAACCGCCGTTTCCGTGAAAGATCGAGGTGAATCCGGTAATCGGATTGGCCTTGATCTTCTTGCCTTCCTCGGTTTGCGCGAAAGCGCTGCTCGGATCGTCGAGCTGACGCATGACGCCCAGATATTCCGAATGATCCGTCACCGCGAGGAAGTCGAGCGGCGGATCGACGCGATGCACCTGCTTGCCGAGATAGGTGATCGTCTCGCCCTTTGCGAAGCGATAGGCCTCATCCGGCGTGATCTTCGTGCCCATCAAAGCCCAGGCGTCGAACGAGAAACTGGTATGCAGATGCAGGTCGCCGAACCAGGCCTGGCGTTTCGCGGGATCGCTACCTTGCGCACTGGCGCCGGACGCGGCGACCAGGGCAGCAAGAGATACGGACAAAAGAAGCTGGGGGCAGCGCGGGCTCATGACATTCCTCTTTGAAAGAAAACGGTTGCCAGGCGATCGATGAACCAGAACGCCGAGAACGCGCCGATCGCGTAAGGCGCGATCTCACCGCGGATGGATTGCCACCAATCGGGCAGATACCTGGCGATCCGGGCGAAGGCGACCATTGCGAGCGAAGCCGCCGCGATAAACATCAACTGGCCGAGTTCGACTCCGACATTGAACAGAAACAGCGCCTGGGGAATCGCGTTCGGCGGCAATCCGACATCCGCGAGCGCGCCGGCAAACGCGAGGCCGTGCAAAAGACCGAAGGTGAAAGCGATCAGCCACGGATATCGCACGGTCAGTCCGTCATAGCCCTGCTGCGCGTGTACGAGTTCCGTTGCAAGGAACAGGATGCTCATCGCAACCAGCGCTTCGATGACGGCAGAAGGGAATTGAACGAAGCCAAGCGCCGCGGCCGCGAGCGTGATACTATGCGCGACCGTGAACGCAGTGATGGCCTTGATGAGCCGCCAGCGCAGGCCGACAAGCAGCATCAGGCCGAGCACGAAGCAGAGATGATCGGGCCCGGTCAGAATGTGCTCGATGCCAAGCAGGAGATAGGCAGGCAGTTGCAGACCCTCCGCGACTTCGAACGCAAAAACAAGCGAAGGCTGATCGGGGCGAACAATCGCCTGGAACGGCTTCTGTCCCTGGACATCGGCGCGCACCAAAACGTCGGTGATCGACCGGTCCAATCCTTCTATCGCGAGAGTCTGGCCCGCCAGCTGCGCGGACGAGACGATGTGCCAGGTCTTGATCTGATAGAGCGGCGTGATCGAGGCGCTGTCCGGTGTTCTTTCGAGCCAACCGCCGGAAAGATGCGGCACAAGATGAAGCGCAAGATCGCTCACCACAGGCTGCTTCCACAAAATCGCGTAGTGGTTTTTGGTTTGTTCGTCGATCTGGAGATAAGCGGGCCGCACCTCATGCGCCGCCGCCGCAGTCGCGGCGAACACCGCAAATAGCAGCGCCAGAAGCCACCTCACGGCTTGTCCTCGCGGACGATCGTGTAACGCGCTTTCAGCGCCGCAAAGTTTTGCCGGTTCGCTTCGTTCTGCGCATCCGCCTGATAATCAGTACGAACGTCATCGCGCACCTCCGCGAACGGCATGATGTGCGCCGGCTCAACGGCGCCGATGCGCACCAGGTGCCAGCCATAACCGGAACGAAACGGTCCCGCCCAGTGCCCCACCGGTGCGGAAAAAATTTGGCGCGCGATCGGCGTGTCGCCGAACAATCGCTTGGCGTCATCAGGGCCGATGGGGGAGTAGTCATAGAGATCGGAATAGGCGTCTCCGCGCTCAGGCGCACGGGACACAGCGCTGCTCAGAGAGCCGAGCGCCGACTGTGCGCGCGCTCGTGCCGCGGCGTCGCCACCCTTGTCGGGCGAGAAGTAGATATGCGTGAAGGAGACGCGTTCGGGCGCTGTATAACGCACATGGTGCGTGTCATAGAACGCACGCAGGTCGGCCTCAGAAGGGGCGGTGGGCGGCGCAAGGTCCTGATTGAGGAATTGCGCCTTCTGCACAACGCGGCGGCGTATTACCTCATCGTTCTTGTCAACGCCCATCGCGATCCCTTCGCGATAAAGGATTTCCTCGTTCACGTCGTTGTCGATGAGCGTGCGCAGCACCTGCGGCGAAGGTCTGCCACCGAACTGGTGGGCATAGGTGTCGGAGAGGGCTGCGATGCGCACGCGATCGATGACGATGCGGTGCTGGTCGTCGCCGGGGCGGTTGGTTTCGCCGATAGCAAAAATGATCGCGCCGAGAAGAAGGAAATGCAGCAGCGGCTCCCGCGCCACGCGGCGGAGGAGGGCGGTGAACCGCCCGTCCCGCCGTGCCGGCGAAGGGAGCCGTAGAGACGTATCGACCGCCGCCATCGCTTAGCCTCTTAGTATTTGAGGCGAAGCGTCACGCCGACGGTGCGCGGGTCTCCCAGTAATGCGCTGAACGCGCCGGTATTAAACGCAACCTTTCCGATCGTTTGGTAATACTTGGTGTCGAAGGCGTTACGCGCCCAAGCCTCGAGATTCCAATGCGCGTCGTCCGAGCGCACACCGAGACGCAGATTTGTGAGCGTGTAACCCGGGACGAGGCCATACCGGGAATCGTCGGCGGAGCTGTAGTAGCTGGAGCGATAGCTTACATCCGCACCCAGATATCCCGTCCACGGACCCCAGCCCAGACTGCTAAGCGAACGATCATATTCACCGCCAAAAGATAAGGCCCATTTGGACACAGCCGCCAGGGGCGCCCCGTTGAGATTGCAGGTCCCGTTGGTTACCAGCGCGCCACTTGATGAAACAGTATAGTCTTCAAACGGGCACGGCGCGTCGGGGTATTTCATGTTGACCGCTTCGGTGTAGGCGCCGGATGCATAGGCCGACAAACCCTCCGTTATCTCGGCGTGCAAATCGGCTTCGAACCCGCGCGAGCGAACCGACGGAATGTTCGAGATGTAATTGGTGATTATGCCGTTAACTTGCTGAATGATCGTGGCTTGATAGTCGGTGTCCTCATCCCAGAACGCATCCGCATTCAAGACAAGATGGTGGTCCAGCAAAATCGATTTGAAGCCGATTTCGTAGTTGTCCTCGAATTCGGGCTGAACAACACTCGGAACGCCCGGCGGGAGCACCGAGAGGTTGAGACCGCCAGATTTTGCGCCGTGCGAATAGGTGGCATAAGCATTCAGATCGTCGTTGAATTTGTAGGAACCGGTGACGAGTCCGGACGGTTCGCCCTTGTCTTCACGAACCTGATAATACGGGAAAGCGACCAGCCCAACGGCCGCACGATGTGCGAGAATTGTTGCTTGCTCGTCTGGGGGGAGCGTGGAGATGTCGAACCCGCCACCGACGTTCTGGAAATAGGATCCCGTCTTTTCTTCATAGGTGTAACGAACACCGCCGGTCAGATCGATGTCAGGGGTAACATGCCAAACTGCCTGACCATATGC
>CAZCJI010000340.1:0-3712 GCA_964498625.1 uncultured Rhizobium sp. | reverse complement strand
GATCCTGGCCGGAGGGGCCGCGGATTTCGGTATCGGTTCCAATGCGTTCCTCGCGCTCAACAATGTGAAGGCCGGCGCGCCGCTGCGCGCGGTGATGGCGGTGTTCCAGAAAGACCCGCAGGTGCTCATCACCCATCCGCGCAAGGATGTGCGCTCGCTCGCCGACATGAAGGGCAAGCCGATCATGGTGTCGGACGCGGCGACGACGACGTTCTGGCCGTGGCTGCGCGCGAAGTTCGGGTTCGCCGATACGCAGATCCGCAAATACACGTTCAACCTCGCGCCGTTTCTGGTCGATCCCATGGCGATCCAGGAGGGCTATGCGACCAGCGAGCCCTACACGATCGAACAACAGGGCCGTTTCAAGCCGCAGGTATTTTTGCTCGCCGACAATGGCTATCCCGGCTATTCCAACATGGTTTTGGCACAGCAAAAATGGATCGACACCAGGCCGCAGCTTGTGCAGGCCTTCGTCGATGCGACGCGGCAGGGCTGGCGCGATTATCTCTATGCCAATCCTGCGCCGGCGAATGCGCTCATCAAACGCGACAATCCGGAGATGACGGACGCGCTGATCGCGCAGGCGATCACGAAGATGAAATCGTATGGCATCGCGGGCCCCGCGTCGGAGAAAGGCGCACATATCGGTGCGATGACCGACGCGCAGTGGAAAACCTTCTTCGACACGATGTCCGGCGAGGGGCTATATCCGAAGAAGCTGGACTATAAGAGGGCCTATACGCTGAAGTTCGTGACGCAGTAGCTCGGTTCCGCCGTGATGCCACAGAGTCTGAGATGCGGCTTTGATGGAGGCTGCGCGCGCTGAAACCACTCGGCTATCATTTCCGCAAGCACCGAGGCAGTCCGTGCCGGCGCAAATGGGTGCGGTCTTAACCTTGCCGCATGGAGCTGTCGCAAACACGTTCGCCGAACAAGAGAGCGCCGCAAAGCAAGCGATGCTGTCGGATGCCACGGTCCAATGCGGAAGATTGGCGCCCACGATTTGCATCAGGTTCCCACCCGACGATGTGAAGACGAAAGCCGCGGTCGCGGCTGGATGCGTGCATATGCTTCCCACATTTCAGCAACGAAATTTCAAAGGTAATTTGCTTACGGCTTCAGCTGAAAAACCGTTCCACCAACCACGTTGTTTCCAAACTCACCGCCAAGGGAAGTCGTTCCGACCAGCGAACCGGATGCGTCCAAGGTCGGCGGCGCCAAGGGGTATTCTCCGTCAGCACATTCCGCTTCGGAGCAAAAACTGTGCAGGACTTTATAAGTATAAGAATCGCTATCCGGTGAGAGTTCGAATACCACTCCGCCACCCTGACCGTTCACGTCGATGTCGTTGCCACCTCCAAAGCTAGTCGTTCCGAGCAAATCTCCCCCCAAAGTCAGTGCGAACTCGCCATTGGGACTGAGACCGTCCCTGCAATCCGCCTTCTTGCAGAATTCGTACAATACGGCTTCCTGCGACTGGCTTCCGTTCGGAATTATTTTGAACAGTACTCCACACCCATCTGGGTGCGCCTGTCCGCAACTACGGCCACCTAGATACGTAGCTCCTATCAAATTCCCAACAGGGTCCAGTAGCAGATTGCCAGTTGGCCGAGCACCATCGGAACACTTGGCTTTCGAGCAGAAATAATGCAGAACAATTTCACTCCATGAGCCGCTATCGGGGACAAGTTCAAAAGCGACTCCGGCCCCCTGCAGTTTCTGGTCATTGCCTCCTCCCTGATAGGTTATTCCGTAGAGCGTTCCATCCGGTCCGATGATTACACCACGCGGTATTTGACCATCCGTGCAAGTCTCTCCGCCCTGCGAGCAGAAACTGTACAATACGTTTTCACTCCACTGCCCGCCGTTATTGGTCAATTCGAACACCGTGCCGCCGTTGTTCGCGCCTCCGCCGCCGGTCACACTATAGAGTGGAGATACACCATCGTAAGGCGTGCCGCTTGATGCACCCGCATAGGTCAGCCCGCCCTGAGGAAAGTTGCCGTCGGTGCAGTTCTGCTGTGAGCAGAACTGATAGATCACCTTCTCGGTCCACAGTCCTCGCTTTCCTCCCGGCGACAGCTCGAACACCAGATTGTTCGCCGTCCCGTACAGATTGCCCTGTGTATCGATGACAAGCGCGCCCATCGGATTCCGGCCGCAGGTGCCCTGCGTGCAGAAACGGTAGATCGTCTTGAACTTGAAGCCGCCGCCGGGCTTGCGCTCCAGCTCGAACACCGCGCCGGAGTCGAGCCCGCCTGTGGCTGCCGTGCCGAAGAAATTCCCCGACTGCTCCATCACCAACGGGCCGCTGGGATTGCTGCCGTCGCCGCAGACGCGTTGATGGCTTTCACAAAACGAATGCAACACCTTGAACTTCGCAGCCAGCGCGGGGCCGCCTGCGAGCGCAAGAGCCGCTATCGTAGCCACAAGAGATCGCACCAGAAGAGTTCGCCAGGAGCCGCGCATCGCAATCCTTCCAACAGGCTTCCCGCCACAACCTAGCACAATTTTCGATTGCCGGAGCACCTGTTCGCCGAACGCTTTGATTCCAGCAATCTGTGTCTCACAACATCCGATGAGGCAGCTTTGAGAAGGTGTCAGTGGGTGGCCCGCATTCGCGGGCCATGACATATTTGGCGTGATGACCACCCTTCTCTCCCTCTCCGCTATCGCCAAGCGCTTCGACAGCGGCGTCGAGGCGATTGCGCGCATGGACCTCGAGGTCGCCGCGGGAGAATTTCTCTCTATCGTCGGGCCGTCGGGATGCGGGAAATCCACCGCGCTGCGCATCGCGGCTGGATTGATCGCGCCGACCGGCGGCACGGTCGGGTGGCCGCAGGGCAAGCCCACGGTCGGCTTCGTGTTTCAGGACCCCACCCTGATGCCATGGGCGCGCGTGCGGGAAAACGTGCGCCTGCCGCTCGATCTCCAGCACATGAAGAAGAGCGACACCGAGACACGCGTCGCCCGCGCTATCGCGCGCGTTGGCTTGAGCGGCTTCGAGAACGCCTACCCGCGCGAACTTTCCGGTGGCATGAGGATGCGCGTCTCCATCGCGCGCGCGATTGCCGCGCAGCCAAAGCTGCTGCTGATGGATGAGCCGTTCGCGGCGCTGGACGAACTCACGCGCCAGGCGCTCAACGACGATCTGCTGACCCTCGCGCGCGAGGACGGCATGACGGTGATCTTCGTCACCCATTCCGTCTATGAGAGCGCGTATCTCTCGTCGCGCGTCGTGGTGATGAGCCCAAGGCCCGGACGCATCGCCGCCGACATCGCGCTTTCTCCGCCGCCGGTGCGCAGCGCCGACTACCGCCTGACGCCGCAATTCACCGAAGCAGCGGGGAAAGTCTCTCATGCGCTGCGCGATGCGATGGAGCGTGCGGCATGAACGGCGCGTTGAAATATGTCCTGCCCGCCGTCCTGGGCGTATTCATGCTCGCGCTGTGGGAATTTCTGGTGCGGCACTATCAGGTGCCGGTGTTCGTGCTCCCGGGGCCGAGCGCGATCTGGCCCGCGTTCACGGAAAATTTTGCGTCGCTGATGGAGTCGCTCTGGGTGACACTGACCGTCACCTGGATCGCGTTCGCCATCGCGCTGGTGGGAGGCCTCGCGCTCGCGATTCTGTTCGCGCAAAGCCGCACCATCGAAACAACGTTCTTTCCCTATGCCGTGATCCTGCAGGTGACGCCGGTGATCTCCATCGCGC
>CAZCJI010000339.1:0-3728 GCA_964498625.1 uncultured Rhizobium sp. | reverse complement strand
CGTCGATGCCTACTCGCGGCGCGAAATAGGCTTGCATCTGGCAATATTCGCCGAGCCGTTCCTTTCCCGCACTCTCTGTGGCGAAAAGACGATCGAGTCGCGTTTCAGCCGGAATCGCTGCGCGCCATTCGATGCAGTTGGCGACGGCGATATCATTTTGTTGAAAGCAGTTGGCGGTCCGATATGCGGCTTGGCTATCGTCCGGCAAGCTTGGTTCTTCGATCTCGCGTTTCAGACCTTGGATCAGATTCGAGAGACATTTGGCGCTGGAATTTGTGCTGAATAGGGGTTTTGGGATTCGCGCCGCGACGCGGCCTATGCCACCTTGATCGAATTGGCAGAACCGATCGAAATTGCTCCGTTACATTGCGCCAAGCGCGACCGACGCGGGTGGGTGGCGCTGTGGAATCGCCAAATGGTGTTTGAGTTCTGATGTCACTGGTCGTGTCCTTTGCGGGTCAGATCGGCAGTGGCAAGTCCTCCGTGAGTAGCGCTTTGGCGTTGGCTTTGAGCTGGCCTCGAGCAGCGTTTGGCGACTACCTCCGCAAGCTTGCGGCCTTACAGGGTCTTGATCCGGACAGTCGCGAGATTCTGCAAAACCTTGGGCATTCCCTTGTCCAAGCGGACTCTCGAGCGTTCTGCAAAGCCGTACTTTTCGATGGAGGCTTTACCCCAACGGCCAACATGTTGGTTGATGGTGTGCGCCATGCGGGCATCCAGCGAGACATCGCAGCGCTGGTGGCCCCGTCATCGTGCAAGTTGATCTATCTCAGCGCCGGCGAAGGCGAACGATTGGCGCGGGTGAGTGGGCGGCCTGATGGCCTGCGGGATTTTGGTCGTGCAGAAGGTCACAGGGTTGAATCAGAGTTACGTCATGATCTACCTAACCTAGCCGACGCAATAATCGATGCCGAACGGGAACTATCCGAAGTGCTAATAGATTGCGAAATCAAGATCCGCGGTTGGCTGCGCAACTCTGTCTAGGTCCACTACTGGGCCTGAGCCGCAGTAATCTGACGTGAACGTTGGTATTTTCAGTGTCGTCCCTCGCCGAAGACAAGTGATTTGCCCATCGGTAGAAATGTATTCCAAGACGGCTCGCTGCCCTTTAGAATCTCGATGATCGCGATTGTTCGCGGTCGTTCGTATTCGAGGCCTGGCATCCGTGTGTTTTCTGGGTACAGGCTGGGTACAATACTTCATTCGGGAGTAGGAAAGTGTTGGATGTCAGTCGGTTACAGGGCTTTTGCGAGTCCTCTTCTGGCACCAGTCACAGATTTGCGGGCATTCTCCGCTAAAGATTCCTAACCGGGAAAACTTTTGGTGTCGCGCATCCGGTCTTTGCGGATATCGGGATCGTCGGCGAAGGTCTAAACTTCGATCAGACAAATGGGTGAAAGACACATGCGCAGCGCGGTGCTTGGAACGGCAATGTGTCTGGCGGCGAGCATGGCCGCATTGCCCGTCGCGGCAAAAGGCGTCGGCGGCGCCCCGGATGGCGCGACGGTGTGGGTGCCCGACTATTACGGCGGTTATGTTCTGATCGACGACTTCGACAACAAGGGCACGCTGACAAGCACCAAGCTGTCGTTCGCCGGCCATCCCTGCAATCCGAATTCCGTCGCTGTGCAGTCCGGCGAGATCTATATCGTATGCAACGGCGATTTCGGAAACGCGGATCAGATACTGATCTATGACGAGAACTCCGGCTCTTATGTGAAGACAATCACCGGCGTCGATGCGAACGGCGCGAGCTACTTCAGCGGCGCGAGCCTCGTCGGCATCCTGTTCGACGCGCATGGCAATCTGTGGACCACGGCGTACAGCAACAACACCTTGCTGCGCGTGCCGGCGGCCAATCTCACCAAGTCCAATCCGCTCATCGATCGCGAGGTGATCGACTCTCCCGACACGCCCGCAGGCCTCGCGCTCGATAGCGACAATTCCTTCTGGGTCGTCGGGCAATATCAGGGCGGCATCGTGCTCAATTTCACCGACGATGTGCTGAACCAGTCGGGCAGTTTCCTCAAAGGCAATCCGCTCAATCCGTCGCCGCGCTATTGCATCTCCAATTCCGCATCCGGCTGCCAGAACGTCTCCGGTCTGTTCAACAATCCCGAGGGCGTCGCCGTCTTCGACGGATCGGCCTGGGTCTCGAACAATGGCGGCAACGCGCCGGCGGCCACCATCGTGCGGCTCGATCCAAAGGGCGGCCAACTCAACGCCACGACGTTTGGGGGCACCGTCAACGCCCCCTTCGCCTGTCCCGGCGGCCTGTTCGCGGCAAAGGGCCCGACGGGCACACAAACGCTCTGGGTCAACGACGAAGGCCGCAATGTCAAACACACCGATTGCGGTGCATCGTCCGGCGATCAATCGGCGTCGGCGGGCCTGGTGATGGAGTTCGTGAAGTCCGGATTGTCGGCGAAGCATCAAGCCGCGCCGAAGAACTACAAATTCGCGGACTGGAAGAAGCTAAAAACCAGCAGCCCGGGATTCGGCGGAATCTTCGTCGAACTGCATTGACCGGTTTGCGCTTCCGTCAATTCGTCCGCAGGAACCCGTGATAGTTCTCGTCGGGCGTCATGTACCAGCCGGTGACAAGACCGTGATCGTTGATCGCGTTGGGATAGGTGCCGGTCGCGCCGGAGACATCGAAGGTCTTGAACTTGCCGTCCGCCGTGCGCGTGAAACCGTGCGCGACGAAATTGCTGTCGGCGTAATAGCCGGCGATCTGTCCGCTCTTGTTGATGCTGTTGGCCACGGTTGAGGTCGCGCCCGGTGCGTCGAAATTCGTGATCGTGCCGTCCGGCGTGCGCAGGAAGCCGTGGGAGACATACCCGCTGTCCATGAAATAGCCGGCGATCGTCCCGGACGCGTTGATGGATTGCGGGAACGTGCCCACCGGCGAATTGGGCGCATCGAAGCTCGTGAGCGCGCCGTCACTTGTGCGCACGAAGCCATGGACGAAGCCGTCGTCGCTGCCCCAATGGCCGGTGATGATGCCATGCGCGTTGAGGCTCATGGCATTGGTGCCGTAGGTGTCGCCATCCACGTCGAAGGTTTTGAACTTGCCGTTCGCGTTGCGTACAAAGCCATGCGGGATAGAGTAGAGATCGTAATAGGAGCCCGTGATCACACCCTTGTTCGTGATCGCGATGGGGAATGTGCCGTTGATATCGCCCGGCGCATGAAACTCGGTCATGGTGCCGTCCGGTGTGCGGACAAATCCGGGATGGTTGCCCGCGTCCACGGTCCAATAGCCTGTGCTCACGCCCTGCTTGTTGATGGCGTAGGCGGCGGTGGTCTTGGAGTCGACGTGATCGAATTCCGTGATGGTGCCGTCGGGCGTGCGGATGAAGCCCTTGGTCTCGTTGGCGGTGCCGTCGTACCAGAAGCCGGTGATGCTGCCGTCGTCATTGGCTTGCCAGGGATAGGTGCCGATCGATCCATCGGGATCGAAGGTGACGATCTGCGCTTTGGCGAGGACAGCCGAAGGATATCCCGCGATGCAGAGAGCTGCACAGCAATTGAGCACAAACAGCTTCGTCGCAGAGGCGATGGTCTTCATGGCGCTACTCCCCCAATTCTTCTTGCAGCATAGCACCGGCGGCAGACTCGATCCACGGACCGGAACAGCGCAAAAATCGAAACTTTACGCGGTATAGCAGCGTTCGCACGGTGGTCAGTGCGGCGGGCTTGGTTTCTAATCCCATCGGCGATCTTTT
>CAZCJI010000338.1:0-3766 GCA_964498625.1 uncultured Rhizobium sp. | reverse complement strand
GCTGTTCTTCGCGAATGCGCTCATAGATCAGCACGTTGGCATCGACCGCCATGCCCATGGTGAGCACGATACCGGCGATGCCCGGCAGGGTGAGCGTGGCGCCCAGCAAAGTCAGTGTCCCAACAAGAAGGATCACGTTGAAGATCAACGCCACATCGGCGAACACGCCAAAGAGGCCGTAGCGGCCGATCATGAACAGGATGACGAGCGCCAAGCCGGCCATCGTCGAATAACCACCGGCCTTTACCGAGTCCGCGCCGAGCTCCGCACCTACGGTGCGCTGATCGATCGGCTTCAGCGGCGCGGGGAGCGCGCCCGCGCGTAACAGGACGGCAAGATCCGAGGCGGCCTGGGTTGTGAAATTGCCGGTGATCTGGCTCGTGCCCCCGAGAATGACCATTTCGATGACCGGGTCCGTGATGACTTTCTTGTCGAGCACGATCGCGAATCTGTGACCGACATTGTCTTTCGTCACGTCGCCAAATTCCTTGGCACCGACAGAGTCGAATTTGATCGTCACGTCAGGCTGACCGGATTGCTGGTCGAAATCCTGCCGCGCATCCGTCAAGCGGTCGCCGGCCACCAGCACACGCTTTTGCACGACAAGGGGTCCGCGCCGCTGCGTCTCCTGCGCTGTATATCTCTGGAGAAACTCCGAGCCGATCGGCACAACGCCCTTCTTGGCCTGTTCGATATCCGCCGTCTCGTCGACGAGCTGGAACGTCATCTTGGCTGTGGTCTGCAAGATGCTGATCAGGCGCGATGGATCGGAAAGGCCCGGAACTTGCACCACAATGCGGTCGTCGCCCTGCCGCTCGATGGTGGGTTCGCGCGTGCCAAGCTCATCGATGCGCTTGCGGACGACCTCGATGGATTGATTCACGATGTCCTGCTGCGCCTGTTTGAGATAGGTGTCGGACATGTGCATCACGATGCGGTCGCCGCCCAGTTCGCTGATCTCGTATTGGCGCGCACCGACAGACAGCACCCCGCCATTGGCCAATGGGTTGAGACCGTCAAGAATGGCGCGGGCATCGACCAACTGGTCATGAACTACGTGGACCGAGATGCTGCCGCTGTTCTGGCCCGAGGTGTCGAAGCTGAACGCGATGTGCGCCTTGCGAAGCGCCCGGCGAATGTCGCCGCGAAGAGAATCGACCTTGTCTTTCTGCACTTCGTCCAACTGGACTTCGAGCAACAGATAGGACCCGCCCTGGAGATCGAGGCCGAGGCTGACCGTATGTCCGCCCCACCACGCCGGCAAACGATCGCGTGCCCTTTGCGGCAGCGCATTGGGCAGAGAAACCAGAATGCCGCCAATCAAAATGAGCGCGACGACGATACGTGTGAAAAGCGAGACCTGAACCATGCGCGCCTCAGCTTGCCTTCGTATCGGCGGGCTGCGACTTCGCCCGCACTTCGCTCAGTGTCGCCTTGATCACGCGGATCTGCACATTGTCGGCGATCTCCACGGAGATTTCCGCGTCATCGACTTTGGTCACGCGCCCGACGACGCCGCCGGCCGTCACCACCGTGTCGCCGCGGCGCACATTGTCCACCATCTGCTTGTGCTGCTTCATGCGCTGCTGCTGCGGCCGGATAAGCAGGAAATACATGATCGCAAAGATGAAAATCAGTGGCGCGATTGCGGTGAAACTGTCCATGCCGGGCATATGGGGACTTCCGGGAAACGGTTAAAGGCCCGGCCGAAAATGCCGTCCTTGAGGGCGCGGACTATAGCTTTGCCGCACCTCAATGCAACCGTTACGGAACAAGGACTTAAAGGGTGTGTGGCCGCGAAAGCGGGCTCAATTCGACGCCACCACCACCGATTTGGGCAACAGAGCCTGCGGATTTAAGGGCTGCACGCCGCGGCGGATTTCGAAATGGAGCTGCGGCGCCATCACATCGCCGGTCGAACCCGCATAGGCGATGACCTGGCCAGCAACCACATGGTCGTCGCGGCCGACAAGAAAGCTGTCCACATGGGCGTAGGCGGTGATGTAGCCATTGTCGTGCTTGATCAGAACGAGATTGCCATAGCCTTTGAGTTCATTGCCGCAATAGCTGACCGTTCCCGAAGCAGCAGCGCGAACCGGCGCGCCCTGAAGGGCCGCGATATTGATCCCGTCATTGCGCTCGCCGTTATCGGTCACGCCATAGTTCAGGATGACGCGCCCTCTGAGCGGCCAGAGAAACCTGGCATCGGCGGTTTGAACGGGTTGCGGATCGCTGGCGCGCGACGTGTACGGTGCTGGCGAATAGTTCACCGTATACCAACCGGGCGTCGTGCGCGGTTTGGCTTTCGGCGTGGGATAGGAATTGCTCGCCTGTTGCGTCGCGAGCGGAGCAAGACGGCGCTGCTCGACTGGCGGCAACCTCACGCTGGCGGGACCGTAGTACGTGTGATCCTGCACGTCCCACGACAGCTGGGTACGTGGACTCGTCGTGCAGGCAGACAACGTGACGGCAGCCAGCATCGTCAACAAGAGAGCGCGAAGCAAATCAGACTTTTTTGTCCATGCGGGCATCGGGCCTCTTCACTTCCTGAGGCACGCCCGAAACCATCGGGACGAACACGACGGGAAGGAGCACCTCTTGCTCAACCCCGGCCTCTGTCCTGATGATCCGCGTCAAACGTTGAGAAAAACTTTCCGGCAACCCAAATCCGTTCGATTTCGGTACAGTTCCGACCGGCGCGATCAAGGCGCCGCCTGGCTTTAACTGTTCGATAAGGATTAACGGCACCTCGGCAACGGCGGCCGAAAGAACGATGCGGTCGAACGGCGCCTGCTCCGGCCAGCCCGTCAATCCATCGCCATGTTTGGTGACGACATTGTCGAGCTTGAGTTGCCTGAAGCGCGCTTCGGCCTGCTTCAACAGCGGACGATGCCGTTCGATCGTGTAGACGCGGCGGCAGAGCGGCGCGAGCACCGCGGCCTGATAGCCGGAGCCGGTGCCGAGTTCGAGCACGCGCATGTTCGGCTCGAGCTTCAGTTCCTGCGTGATGTAGGCGACGACAAAAGGCTGGCTGATCGTCTGGCCACAGGCGATTGGAAGCGCCGAGTTGTCCCAGGCCTGATGCGCGAATGGTTCTTCGACAAAAATTTCGCGTGGCGTGCGTTCGACGACAGAGAGAACGCGCTGATCATGAATGCCCTGCCCACGCAGTGTCATGATCAGCTGGACGGCCCGTGGATCCGTCACGTCGCGAACGCCTCACGCAGCGATTGCATGACGTCGCGTTCGGTCAGGTTCAGATGCAGCGGCGTCACCGAGATGCGCTTCTCGTAGATCGCGCGCAGATCGGTGCCCTCTGGTGGGTTGCTGCGCACACGCTTGAAGCCAATCCAGAAATACGGAAAACCCCGCGCATCGACGCGCCGGTCGAGCGCGGCGGTCTGCATATCGCGCTTGCCCTGCATGGTGATCTCGGTGCCTTTGACATCGCCTGGTTCGCAATCCGGGAAGTTGATGTTCATGAGCACATCGGACGGCCAGCCGGTTTCGACCAATCTGCGGATCAGCTTTGGCCCGTGCATCTCGCCACAATTCCATTTGATATCGCCGCGCGGCTCGACACCGTACGACTGCGACAACGCAATCGACGGGATGCCGAGCGCGCACCCCTCCATCGCGCCGGCAATGGTCCCCGAATAGGTCACGTCATCGGCGAGATTGGAGCCGCGGTTGACGCCGGAAAGGATAAGGGTGGGTTGCACATCTTTCATCACATGCGCGCAGGCCATCATCACGCAATCGGTCG
>CAZCJI010000337.1:0-3768 GCA_964498625.1 uncultured Rhizobium sp. | reverse complement strand
TGCGCGCCTCGAACATCGCAATGGTCGGATTGCCGAAGCGCGTGTATTGAAAGCCGTCGTCTTCGCCCGTGAAGCGGCCTTCGGCCTGCTTCGGCGACTCATAGGCGTAGCCGGAGGTCAGAAACAGCGCCTCGGAGGTTTCCTGAAACGGCGAGCGCGTCTGTCCGCCGCGAACGGCCATCGTCCGCGCACGCCATTTACCGGGCTTTTTGTTCGTTGCCATGCGTGTTTGTGACGTGCCTTGCCGCTGAGGGTCAAGTTTCTTAAGGTCGCGCCGCGTTTCAAAGCACAATGGACATGTCCGCGAACACCATCAGTCATCAGACGGCGCTCATCTATGTCATGGTCATCGTAGCCGCAGCCGACGGCGTCATCAGCGATAAGGAGCTGAAGACAATGGGCGACCTGTCCAAGAATCTGCCGGTGTTCCGCGACTTCGATCACAGTCGCCTGCTCGCGACTGCACAGGATTGCGGCGCGATTCTGCAGGAGCCGGAGGGACTCGATGCCGTGATGGGGTTGGTCAAGGCGGCGCTGCCGGAGCATCTGCGCGAGACCGCTTACTGGATGGCGCTGGAAGTGGCGCTTGCCGACAGCCGCATCATGCTGGAGGAAATCCGCGTCATCGAGGCGATCCGCCGGTCGCTCGGTATCGACAAGCTCGTCGCCTCGGCGCTGGAACGTGGCGCTCGTGCGCGATACCAGATTGCATGAAACGGCTGCTGCTCCTTCGTCACGGCAAGGCGGAGGGCTCGGCCCCCGATGACCGCAAGCGTGCGCTTGTCGCGCGTGGCAAGACCGACAGCGCGCATATGGGCCGGTTCCTGCGCGAAGATGCCTATGTGCCCGATCTCATTCTTTGCTCGGATTCCACGCGCACGCGGCAGACGCTTGATGTGGTTCTTCCGGAGCTGCAGGCGAACCCGGATGTGAAATATCTGACGGAGCTCTATCTGGCTGAGCCGGAATTGATTCTCGCTCTGATCCGAAAGGCAAGCGATCGGATCCCGTCGCTGATGATCGTCGGCCACAATCCGGGACTGGAGCAATGCGCGCTTGCGCTTGCCGCCGTGCCGCTCGAGAAGAAGCTCCGTAAACGCTACGTTGTGATGGATGAGAAATTTCCCACTTGCGCGCTCGCGGTCATCGATTTCGAGATCGAAAAATGGCGCGACGTCACGCCGGGTCGTGGCGATCTTGATGCCTTCGTGCGGCCGAAGGATCTGGAAGAATAGGTTTAACGCGCCACGCTGCGCTCTGTGAGCGCCAGCGTTTTCCAGCCGAAAGCGATTTCCGGAACAGCGTCACCCATCATGCGTGCCGTACGCTCGGCCACGAGCCTTCCGCCCATTGCCTCGTAAAAATAGCGCGCGTTGTTTCTGGCGTGCGCCCAGATCACGCAAGAGCGGAACGCGCGCTTGCGCAACTCTGCGAACGTCCCGGTCAGGAGCTGACGCCCAGCGCCCATGCTAAAGAACGTCGGCTCGACGTACAGCGTGTAGACCTCGCCGTCGAGCCCGAGGCCGCGGTCGCGCGCGGCGCCCGCGCTCGCCATGGCGAGGATGCCGTGTTTTTCGTGTTCGGCGACGAGCACAAGCTCGCGATGCTCGATAGCGGATTTCCAGCGCACGGTCTGGCCCTTCTGCGTCATCGAACACAAGAGCGCCTTGGAAAGGACCCCGGGATAGGTGTCATGCCAGGAGTCGATATACACGCGCGCGATGGCGGCCGCGTCACTTGGCCGTGCCTGCCTTATCGAGAGCGCAAGCGGTTCCATGGCGCAAAGCTTCGCGCAACAGAACCGCCCCCGCAAGTATAATCGAAGAGTTGCGTGCGCCGCTCTCCGCAATTTCACAATTCAATACAAACCGAGTTTCATCTGTGTTTCTGCGCCAGCGACACCGTCGGCATCGACGCCGTTCTTCTTCTGATAGGCTGTCACTGCGTCCTGGGTCGGCTTGTCATACACGCCGCTAACTTTGCCCTTGTAGAGACCAGCGGACGTAAGCGCCTGCTGCAGCCGCTCGACCTGGATGCCCTTGTCGCCCGGTTGCAGAACATAGCCCGCGCGGTTGCCGGTCTTTGCCTGATAGAGGCGCTGCTTCGATGTTTTGACATAGGCTTCCATCGCTTCCGGTGGCGCGGCCGGGGCCGCAGCGGCGGCCATCTGAGTCTGTTCGACGTTCAGCGCTTCGATCTTGCGCGCGAGGCGCTCGTCCTTGAGCACATCATTTCGTGTTTTCAGATCGGCGATGATTGCAGCGTTGGAGGCTTTGGCCTTGTCAGTCTGACCGGAAGCCGCAAGTTTCACATTGGCCGCCAGTCCGCGTTCGCTTTCGGCAAGCGAGGCTTCGACCGACACATCCTTGTTCAGCGAACGGTCGGAGGCCGCGACATCGTCCGTGACCGAGACGCGGACCGGCAGGTCTAGCGTACCGGTCGCGCCGTTGCGCGCGTCGTGCCAGGCCACATCGAAATGGCCGAGTTCAAGCGGGCCATCGCGATCGGCTGCCACGTCCAGGCGCAACAGCACGGTGCGCGTCTCCCCAGCATAGAAATCCGGCCAGTCGGCGGAGACATCGCGCCCCGAGGAACTCGCAAAACCGATCATCTCGGCGCTGCGCACCGCACCATTCCCGTGGAAGGCGATGTGAACATCGCGCGCGCAAGTGGCGAATGCCGAATGCAGCTCTTCTTCGAAGATGCGGGCAAGCTGCACGGGGCTTTCGACGTAGTAGTATTTTCCGCCCCCACCTTCGGCGATCGATTGCAGCAGGTCCTCATTGTAGTCGAGACCGAGGCCGATGGTAGAGACCCGCACCCCGTCGCGCCGCGCATCGGCTGCCATGCCGGCGATTTCGGAGGGATTGGTCACGCCGGTATTGGCGAGCCCGTCCGTCAGCACGATCACACGGCTGAGCGTCCCGTCCGACAGGTGCAGGGTGCCGCGTGCGCCCTGCGCCTCTTCGATGCCGCGTTCCATGCCGCCGGCAAGGTTGGTCGAGCCGCGTGGCGTGAGGGAATCGATCTGGTCCTGCAGCCGCGCGATGTCATGCGCGTGGGATGCGGGCCACATGGTGGTGATCCGGTCGTCGAACTCGACCACCGAGACGACATCGCGTTCCGAGAGCTGCCCGACCGCGAGTTTTGCCGCGCGCCGCAGATATTCGATCTTGCCCTTGTCCTCCATCGAGCCTGAACGGTCGAGCACCAGCGACAGATTCAGCGGCGGGCGCTGGTCCGGCTTGACGTCTAGCTCCGGTGCGGCAAAGCGCACCAGCACGTAGACCGGGTGCGTTCCGCCTTTGACGATGACTGGCCGCTCGATGGAAAAACTCGATGACAGCGCAGGCTTGGCCAAACCGGCACCGCTGCCGGCGAGCACCATCCCGGTCGCCACCAATCCGAAAACAAACGCTTCGACGCACGCACGGATGCTGCCGCTCCGTCGCGCGGCGCTTGATGAACTTGTCTTCGACATAAAGTCCTCCCTCGACGCACAACGCGTCGAGGGGATGCTTTGGCCGGATTATGGCGCCTCGCTGCTGCAATCGTGGCTGAGCGCGGCTGCAATCGTGTTCTTTGTGCGGCTTATGTTTTGTGTGGCGTTACCGTCTGGACGACCGTCGTCTTGGCGGGCGCCGCGTTGGTCGCGACGGCAGGTGCCGCAGAGAACTCGGCCGTTGCCACGAAGAGCAGACCCGCGGCGACCAGGATGATCGCCCAATTGAAAAATCCGCCGCCTTCGTCATCGCGCGAAAGATCGCG
>CAZCJI010000336.1:0-3781 GCA_964498625.1 uncultured Rhizobium sp. | reverse complement strand
AGCTTGGCGACGCCGAGTTAAAGGCCCTGGTGGTCGAAGCCTGGTCTCAGGTCGTGCCGAAGAAGATACGCGACGCGCTCACTTCCAATGCGGCAGTTTCGCCGCCACGTCGGCGCCGATCGAAAGCTGTGGCTCGGAGGAGTATTTGATCCCCTCTTTCTTTTCACGCGCCGTGATGCAGGCGATTGCGTTGTGCGCGAGATCGGGGAAGTTGCCTGACGACGGCAAATTCTGCAGGAAGCAATCGTCGAAATAGGTGTATTTGAACTGCTCGCCGCAGCCGAACGAGGTGCGGTCGCGGCGCGCGGCTGTCACGACCAGCCGGTTGGGCGCCGCCAGCACCGGAATGAAAACGCCGGAGAAGCAGGCGGAGACCACAACCACCGTCGGCCTGTCGCCGCAGGCATTGGAGATCATCTGGTTCATCATGTCCGGCGCGAGCATGCCGTCGCCTATCGCGATGCCCTGCGTGTTGCCGTGCGAAGTAAAATACGCAAAGCAGCCGCCGCTGGTGCGGTTCGACAAATCCCAAAGCGAGTTGGCGATGGTCGCAGGGTTCGACGGGCGCGGCTGCTGCATCGGATAGCGCTCCGGCCGTACCGAAAACTGCATCACATTGGCTGGCGCGAAACCGAGCCCGACGAGACCGGTCGCGATATCGCGTCTTGCGTTGTCGAACACCTCGCTGTCGGCGCCGGAATGCGCATGGAAGTCCGCGGCCACGACGATCGCGGCCCAATCGCCGAACGGCCCGGCGGCCTGCGCCGGCGGCGCGAAAGCGATCGCGGCCAAAGCCGCAAGGATGAATTTCAACCGCATAGGTCCCCGCTCAGCGCCGCGTGAAAGATGCCATGAGTTCAATATGCTCCGACCAGAGAAATTGGTCCACGGGGATGACATTACCCATCTGAAATCCGGCATCGACAAGAGAGCGCGCATCGGCCGCGAAACTTTCTGCGTTGCAGGAAACATAGGCGACGCGGCCGACTTTGGACTTTGCGAGTTGGCCTATTTGCGCTGCCGCTCCCGCGCGCGGGGGATCGAGGACCACGGCCTCGAACCGGTCAAGTTCCTTCGCTGTTAAGGGCACCTTGAACAGATCGCGTTTCTCGGTTGTGACCGGCTTCACTCCTGGTGTCGCGCGTGCCGCATCGAACAGCGCGGCCAACATCGACGCCTCGAATTCCACCGCATGAATTCTTGCTTTCGGCGCAAGCGCGAATGTGAACGTTCCGCATCCCGCGAACAGGTCGGCAATGGTCTTTGCGCCTGAAAGCGCATCGACAACGCCTTCCTGAAGAAACGTTTCGCCGTCGCGTGTCGGCTGCAGGAAAGCGCCGGACGGAAGCCGGACGGTCGCGCTCCCGATGCGCAGCGCCGGACTCGCAAGTTCGACAAGGATATCGCGGCCGGAAAGAACACGTGCCACTTGGCTCTGGCCCGCCCACTTTGCGAAGTGCGTTACCAGCGCAGATGATGTCTTGCGCGGCCAGCGCAGCGCGATGTCTAAGCCGTTATCCGCGTCCGTGACATGGGCTTCGGCGTTTTCACCATCGTTCAGAATCTCGCCCATTACGGCCCGCAGATCTCCGGCCAGACCGAACAGTCCCGGCGTCAGCACGCGGCATTCGCGCATATCGACAATGCTGTGCGAGGCGCGCGCGTGAAAGCCGACCTGCACCGCGCCGGCTCGTTTGGTGATCTTGAACACGCACCTGCGGCGCGTGCCAGGGGCGACCTCGACGATGTCCGTGACGGTTGTGTCGCCAAGACCCTGTTTTACAAGAGCGCGCACAACGAGATCGCGCTTCAGCGCGCGGTATGCGTCGTCAGGCATGTCCTGAGTGGCGCATCCGCCGCAGATCCCGAAATGAACGCAAAGCGCGCTCATGCTTTGCGCGCCGCGATCAGGAATTCACGGTTGCCATCGCCACCTTTGACAGGGCTCTCCATCGTGGCGATGACGCTCCATCCGGGATGGATGGGAAGCCATGCGGCGATATCCGCGAGCACCGCGGCTTGAACCCCTTCGTCCTTGACGATGCCGCCTTTGCCGATGTTTTCCTTGCCGGCCTCGAACTGGGGCTTCACCAGCGCGATCAGCCACGCACCGGGCTCTGCCATCGCAAGCGCCGGCGGAAGCGCGAGTTTCAGGCTGATGAAACTGAGATCGGCAACGATGGCCTCTGGCGCTTGCGGCAATGGCTTCAAATCGCGCGCATTGGTGCGCTCGATATTCACGACGCGCGGATCGGTGGCAATTTTTGGATCGATCTGGCCGTGCCCGACATCGACCGCGAAAATCTTGCTTGCACCATGGGCCAGCAAAACCTCGCTAAAGCCGCCCGTCGAGGCGCCAAGATCGAGACACACAAGTTTGTGCGGCGACAGGTCGAAATGCTTGAGTGCTCCCGCGAGTTTCAGCGCGCCGCGCGATACGAACGGATGGGCACGCTCATACTTGATCCGCGACGTCTCGTTCAGATGCTGCGAAGGCTTGATGATGCGGCGCCCGCCGTCGAACACCTTTCCGGCCGCGATCGCCTCCTGCGCTTCGGCGCGGGTGCGCGCATAGCCGTGCTCGACCAGAAATACATCGGCGCGGTTGGACGTGCTCATCACGTCTTATCGCCGAAGATGGATGGAAGATCGCGCCGTCCGTCGATGACACGCAGAATATCGATACCGCTTTTGTCCGGTTTTAATGCGTAAATGATCACCCACGGCGCGCAAGAAAAGGCCAGAGCGCCGGGATCGAGGTAGGGTCTTCCGCGTCCCAGGCCCGGCATAAATGCTAAATTGTCCATGGCCCGCTTGATCCGCTCGATCACCCTATCGGCTCGGCCCAATCCATCGTGCTCCGCGATGAATGTGCCGACAGTTGTCAAGTCAGCAACGGCTTCTGGCGTGACTGTTAACCGCGATCGCGCCACGGATGATCAGTTTTTCTGAACTGCACGCCTGATCGCGTCTTTGACGCGAGCCATGGTTTCTTCAAGTGTATAGCCTTCGCCACGAGCGAGTTGTTCTCGCGCCTCGCGTATGCTCGCGTTAAGCGCGTCTGCGTTGCGCTCGAGCCAGGATTCCATATGCGCTTCGGTGAACGCGTCGTCGTCCTCCGCCTTGTATTGGCGCTCGGATTCTTCCATGCCGGGCTTGGTCGGCTTCGTAGTCATAGATCAATCATAACATGCAAAGCGCACGCCGTCAGCCTGAGGCCACAGTCCTCGCCGCTGCCGCTTCCCGCTCGCGGCCCAGCGCGCCGAGCACCGTGGCAACGATGCCGGCGGCGTCGAGACCGGCGGCTTCGTACATCTTCTCCGGCGTATCCTGATCGAGGAAACGATCCGGCAGGATCATCGGGCGGATCTTCAGGCCTTTGTCGAGCGCGCCCGCCATCGCAAGATGCTGCAGGACCTGTGCCGCAAAGCCGCCGATTGCGCCCTCCTCGATCGTGACGAGCACTTCGTGTTCGCGGGCCAGACGATTGACCAGTTCGGTGTCGAGCGGCTTCGCGAACCGCGCATCCGCCACCGTGGCAGAAAGACCGTAGCCAGCAAGCTTGTCGGCCGCGCTTATCGCTTCCTGAAGACGCGTGCCGTAGGAAAGGATTGCGATGGACGAGCCTTCGCGCAGGATACGGCCCTTGCCGATATCCAGCGGCTTGCCTTCGAGCGGACGCTCAATGCCAGTGCCCTCGCCGCGCGGATAGCGCAGCGCGCTCGGGCAATCGTCGAGTGCGACCTGCGTCGCCACCATGTGCACGAGATCGGCTTCGTCA
>CAZCJI010000335.1:0-3786 GCA_964498625.1 uncultured Rhizobium sp. | reverse complement strand
CCTCACCCCGACCCTCTCCCCCGGTTCCGGGGGAGAGGGAGTGCGTTTAATTGGGTTCGTTCTCGTAGGGCTCGTCTATGTGCAGATGCTGCTCGGCGCACTGGTCGCTGGACTACACGCGGGTCTGATCTACAACACCTGGCCGTCAATGGACGGCCGCGTGTTTCCGGAATTGAATTTCACCGGAACGAGTTTCTTTGAAGATTCCGGCCTTGCGCAATTCGATCATCGCATTGGCGCTTACGTCGTATTCATTGTCGCAATTGCAATGACGGGGCTGGTGCATCGCGCACGTCTTGGCAAACACGCTATTGATGCGGCGAGCCTTGTTGGCGGCCTTGTCGTGTTCCAGGTCGGTCTCGGTATTTGGACATTGCTGTGGCAGGCACCGCTTGGACTCTCGGCGCTGCACCAGCTCACCGCCGCGCTGTTGTTCTGCGCGACGGTGTGGCAGGCGTTCGAACTGCGTTATGCGGTCCACCCTTCGACAAGCGCAGGGTGAAGGATCGAAATACCCCTCATGCTGAGCCCTATCGAAGTATGAGGGTGGCTGTTACGCACCCAAGGCCTGATCCAGATCGGCAATGATGTCCTCGACGCTTTCGATGCCAATGGACAAGCGCACGACATCGTCACCGGCCCCGGCAGCGGCGCGCTGGTCGGACTCAAGCTGGCGGTGCGTCGTCGAGGCGGGATGGATGATCAGGCTGCGCGTGTCACCGATATTGGCGAGATGGCTGAACAGCTTCACGCTGTTGACGAGTGCCTTGCCGGCCTCATAGCCGCCCTTCACGCCGAAGGTGAAGATGCTGCCTGCCCCCTTGGGGCAATAGGTTTTGTGCAGACCGTAGCTCGCATCGCCTTCAAGGCCCGCATAGTTCACCCAAGCGACCTTCGGGTGCTGCTTCAGCCATTTCGCGACGGCGAGCGCGTTGTCGCAATGGCGCTGCATGCGCAAGGGCAGCGTCTCGCAGCCGGTAAGGATCAGGAACGCGTTCATCGGTGCAAGCGACGGGCCGAGATCGCGCAGCGAGAGCACGCGGCAGGCGATGGCATACGCCATGTCGCCGAAGGTCTCCCAGATTTTCATGCCGTGATAGGACGGGCAGGGCTCCGACAGGGTCGGGAATTTGCCGTTGCCCCAGTTGAACTTTCCGCTGTCGACGATGACGCCGCCCATCGAGTTGCCGTGGCCGCCGAGAAACTTGGTCGCCGAATGCAGCACGATGTCCGCGCCCCACTCGATCGGCTTGATGAGATACGGCGTCGCCATCGTGTTGTCGACGATCAGCGGCACGCCTGCGTCATGCGCGATCTTCGCGATGGGTTCGAGATCGGTGATGATGCCGCCGGGGTTGGCGATGCTTTCGACATAGAGCGCCTTGGTCTTCGGCGTGATCGCGGCTTTGAACGTGTCCGGCTTCTGCGCGTCCGCGAAGGTCACATGCCAGTCGAACTTGGCAAAGGAGTGTTTGAATTGCGTGATCGAGCCGCCATAGAGCTGGCGCGCCGCGACGAAATGATCGCCGGGGTTCATCAGCGGATGGAACGCGATGAGCTGCGCTGCGTGTCCCGACGCAACTGCAAGCGCCGCGCGTCCGCCTTCAAGGGCCGCGACGCGCTCCTCAAGAACCGAATTCGTCGGGTTCATGATGCGCGAATAGATGTTGCCGAAGACCTGAAGGTTGAACAGCGCCGCGGCATGGTCCGCGTCCTCGAACACATACGCGGTCGTCTGATAGATCGGCGTCGCGCGCGCGCCGGTGGCAGGGTCGGGCTGTGCGCCCGCATGAACGCTCAGCGTGTTGAAGCCGTACTCGCTCATCGGTCGTTCCTCCGTGGGGGATTTTATATACTACTAATACAGTAGAGTTTTGTGTCAACGCTTCAGGCTGCCGCCCTTGCCGAACAACAGGGGCTTGCGGTTGTCGATGACGTTGCGGCTGACGCCGAGCCAGCCGATCTCGCCGGACATCCGTCCATATTCGATCTTGGGGCAGCGGTCCATGACGACGTTCAGCCCCGCATCGGCGGCAAGCTTCGCGCCTTCGTCGCTGACGACGCCAAGCTGCATCCAGATGGTCTTGATGCCGAGGCGGTCTCTTTCGGCCAGCGCGTCGCGCACGATCTCCGGCGCGACGTCGGCGGTGCGGAAGATGTCAACCATATCGACCAGCGCGGGCACGTCCTTCAGCGAGGCATAGACTTTCTGACCGAGGATCTCCTTGCCTGCCATGCCAGGATTGATCGGATGGATGATGAAGCCTTTCGCGAGAAGGTATTTCATCGCGAAATAGGACGGCCGCATTTCATTGCCGCTCGCGCCGACCATGGCAATCACCTTGGTCGAACGCAGGATGCTTTTGATGTAGTCGTCGGTGTAGGTGGGCATTATTGTCCCTTCGCCCAAGCAAAACACGCCGCTTGGCACTCGCGTAGAAAACTCTTCTCGTCAGTCACCGTCAGCCCAAGCCGTCTCGCGCCTTTGATGAAGCCCTCGAGCGACCCTCCCGAAAGATCTCCGTCTGCAACCTCACTCTGCTTTACACACAAAGCAGTGAGTAGCGGCCAGCCCTTCGAGTGGCAGAAATCTAAAATGGAATCCAGGTGCTTGCCGACTTGCCATCTGACGGTATCAAAACTCACCCCGCTGGCCGTTGCCACATCTTTATACGAAACAAAGCCTTCTCGTCGGGCAGCATCCATCAAGAGCGCCACGGTCTTTTCGACGATTAACTTTTTTGAACAGCGCTTAGCCCGTTCCTCGACTAATTCACGATAGAGGTCCGTATCTGTCACGCCTTTCTCTTGATGACGACGGATCGCGCCTTCAATAGCCTTGTCGTCATAAGTAGAAAAGTCGAACACCTGTTTGCCTATTCCGGCCACTTCGGGTCGCGTTTTTCGACGAAGGCGCAAATGCCCTCGTTGGCCTCGGCGTGGAGCATGTTCTCGGTCATGACTTTCGATGCGTAGTCGTAGGCGTCGCTCAGCGGCATTTCGAGCTGGCGGTAGAACGCCTCCTTACCGATCTTCACGGTCGCGCGCGGTTTGGACGCGATCTGCTGCGCCAACGCCATGGTTTCGGCTTCGAGCGTCTCCTGCGTCACCACGCGATTGACGAGGCCCATGTGATAGGCCTGGCTCGCGCTGATCATATCACCGGTGAGCAGCATCTCCATCGCGTGCTTGCGCGAGACGTTCCGGGAGAGGGCGACCATTGGCGTAGAACAGAACAGGCCGATGTTCACGCCCGGCGTCGCGAAGCGTGCGTTGGCGGAGGCGACGGCGAGATCGCAACTCGCGACCAGCTGGCAACCGGCCGCGGTCGCGATGCCCTGTATCTGCGCGATGATGGGCTTCGGATGTCGCACGATGGTCTGCATCAGTTTGGAGCACTGCGCGAAGATCGCGGCGAACGCGGCCTCGCCGGCGTCGGCTTCCTTGCGGTGTGCGGTCATCTCCTTCAGGTCGTGGCCGGAGCAGAAGGCGGGGCCATCTGCCGCGAGCACGATCACGCGCGAGTCGCCTTTTGCCGCCTCGTCGAGCGCGTTTTGCAGCGCGGCCATCAGACCTTCGCTCAGCGCATTTCGCGCGTTCGGGCGATTGAGCGTCAGCTTCAGCACGTGGCCGTCGCGCGACGTGAGAACAAGCGGTTCGGAGGTGGGTGCGTTCATGGCATCTATATAGAGAGTCAGTGGTCTGAACGCTACTAGCCAAGTACCTAGATCAGCGCCTGCGCGGCCGCCGGGTTGCGCTCCTAAGCGCCAGATATGAAATACATAA
>CAZCJI010000334.1:0-3824 GCA_964498625.1 uncultured Rhizobium sp. | reverse complement strand
GCCGCGAACGACAGCAGCAGATAGCCATGCGCCACGCGCCCGCCGAACAGCGGATTGGCCTTCGCGGCCTCCTCGTCCATGTGAGCATAGAACGTATCGCCGGTGAAATGCGCGAAGTGCTCGATGTCGTCGAGCGTGATGGTGCGCGACGCCGTGATCAGCGTCTTGCCGGGTTCGAGTTCGCCGAGCTTCAGGCGGAACGGATGCGGCGGCGTGCGGTCTTCCGGCGCGCCACGCATCCAGTCATGCGTCACGCCGCTCAGCATGCGCGGGCTTCCTTGTAGCGCGGTGCGCTGCATGTAATGCATCACCCCATGCAGTCCGCCCATCTCCTCGCCGCCGCCGGCGCGTCCGGGGCCGCCATGGATCAGCGCGGGCAGGGGAGAACCGTGGCCGGTGCTCTCCTTCGCGCAGTCGCGGTCGAGAATGAACAGTCGTCCGTGGAACGCGCCAGATCCCGTCAGCACCGTGCGCGCGATGTTCGGATCGTAGGTATAGAGCGACATCACCAATGAGCCTTGTCCGCGATTAACGAGCGCGACGGCGTCGTTGATGTCGGAATAGGGCATCAAGGTCGCGACAGGTCCGAACGGTTCGGTGTCGTGCACGCGGTTTGCCTTTCCCGGTGCATCGCAGCGCAGGAGAACCGGCGATAGGAACGCGCCTTTGCCATCCGCCTTGTCCGGATCGCCAAAGACGATGCGTGCTTCGGCGGAGAGCGTCTTGATCTTCGCGCGCACATCGTCGCGTTGCGCGGTCGAGACCAGCGCGCCCATCTTCGTGGCCTCGTTGCGCGGATCGCCGACGGTGATCTCGGCGAGCGCGGTCTTGAGCGCGGCTTCGGCGGCGTCGATCACGGCGGCAGGCACGAAGGCGCGGCGGATGGCGGTGCATTTCTGCCCGGCTTTCACCGTCATCTCGCGCACGACTTCCTTGATGAAGAGATCGAATTCCGGCGTACCCGGCGCGGCATCTGGCCCGAGCACCGCGGCGTTCAGCGAGTCCCGCTCGGCGATGAAGCGCACGCTCTCTCGCGCGATCACAGGATGGCGTTGCAATTTCTCGGCCGTGTCGGCGGAGCCGGTGAAGGAGACGACATCCTGTCCGCTTAAGTGATCGAACAGATCGCCGGTCGGGCCGATGATGAGCTGCAGCGCGCCCTTGGGCAGCACGTTCGCCTCGATCATCACGCGGAACGCGGCTTCGGCGAGATAGGCCGTCGCGGTCGCGGGTTTCACGATCGCGGGCACGCCGGCGAGCAGTGTGGGGCCAAGCTTCTCCAACATGCCCCAGACCGGAAAGTTGAACGCATTGATGTGCACCGCCGCGCCCTGGCGCGAGGTCAGCACATGCTGGCCGACAAAGGTGCCGCGCTTGGAAAGGCCTTCGACCGCGCCTTCGATCAGGATCGTGTCGTTGGGGAGTTCGCGGCGGCCTTTGGACGAATAGGCATAGAGCGTGCCCGCGCCGCCCTCGATGTCGATCCAGCTGTCGGATTTGGTGGCGCCCGTCTCATAGGAGAGTTCGTAAAGCGCGTCCTTCTTTGCCATCACCGCGTCGGCGAGCGCCTTCAGCATCTTCGCGCGCTGATGAAACGTCATCGCGCGGAGCGCCGGACCGCCGACCTTGCGCGCGTGATCGAGCATGGCAGCGTAATCGCGCACCGTCGTTCCGGTTTTGGCGACGGTCTCGCCCGTCACGGCGGAGGGAATCGGTGTGAGATTTCCTTCCGGCGCGATCCATGAGTCTTTTGCATAGCTCTGAAGCTTTGGCATCGATCTAATCTCCAACACCCACTTCGATTAGTCGGCCATCTACAGCGCCGATACTGATAATGAAAGTGCTATAATTGCGCGGTGGTTCTGGCTTTTCAGCAACCCGCCATACGCACTCATGCAGAGTTGCCGTGAAATTCTTTGCCCATTTTTTCTCGTTATCTTCCTTGAAATTTGGGTTCTCTGCACGCCATAGGGCAAACGCGATCCGGATTGCATCGTCACCGTTTCTGACGACCGGGTCAGTTTTCAATTCGGGCCTGTCCGCGCAATGTCCTTCCGCCACAGGTACGGCTTCGCAATGTGCTTGCTGAAGCGTCGCGAGAAGAGCGCCGACAGCGGCCCAGCAGATGCGCCTCATGTCTGCCTCCTGATGTGGGCTAGCGCCCCGTGAACTTTGGCGCGCGTTTTTCTGCGAAGGCTGTGACGCCTTCCTTATAGTCGGCGGAACGGCCAAGCTCGCGCTGCAGGTCGCGCTCGATGTCGAGTTGCGCGTGCAGATCGGTCTGCCAGCCCTTGCGCATCGCGAGCTTGATCGCGGCGAGGCCCTTGGTCGGGCCGTGGGCGAGACGCGAGACGAGCTTCTCCGTTTCCGCCATCAGCTGTTCGTCGTCGATGGCGCGCCAGATCAGGCCCCATTGTTCGGCCTTCTCAGCGCTTAGCGCTTCGCCGGTCAGCGCCAATCCCATCGCGCGCGCGTGGCCCGCGAGGCGCGGCAATATCCATGTGCCACCGGAATCCGGCACAAGGCCGATGTTTGAAAATGACTGGATGAACTTCGCGCTCTTGGCCGCGAGCACGACATCGCAGGCGAACGCGATGTTCGCACCCGCGCCGGCGGCGACGCCGTTCACCGCGCACACAACGGGTTTTTCCATGCCTATGAGGCGGCGGATAAGTGGGTTGTAGCTTGTCTCCAGGGCGTCGCCGAGATCGCCACCGGGTTTTGTCGCGGGATCGGAGAGATCCTGTCCCGCGCAGAAGCCGCGTCCCGCGCCCGTGATCAGCAGGATACGCGCGCCCGGATCTTTCTCGACTTTGGAGATCGCGTCGGCGACTTCGCCGTGCATCTGGACCGTGAAGGAATTGAGACGGTCAGGCCGGTTCAGCGTCAGCCTTGCTGCGCCATCGGCGACGTCGAAAAGGATCGTTTCGTACGCCATGTTCCCTCCGTCCTGTTTCCGTCATGGCCGCTTTTGAGGCGGCCATCCAACTTTTTTGTAGTGATGGATGGCCGGGTCAAGCCCAGCCATGACGATTGGGGTGAGAATTAGGGTACAACAACCAGCCGGTCAATTTTTGGAGTTGCCATGAATGAAGCGGACAACCTCGCGCGCCGCGTGGCGGATCGTCTGCACGCGCAGGAAGGCACGAGCCGCGCCTGGAATGTCGAGATCGAGGAGGTGCGCGAAGGCTATTCGCGCATCGCCATGATCGTGCGCGAAGACATGATCAACGGCCATTCCACCCTGCATGGCGGCATGATCTTCGCGCTCGCCGACACGGCGTTCGCCTATGCCTGCAACTCGCGCAATGTGGAGACGGTGGCGCAGAACGCGACCATCGCGTTCCTGGCGCCGGGCAGGCTGGGTGACCGGCTGGTGGCCGAGGCGCGGGAGCAGGCGCTTTCCGGCCGCTCCGGCGTTTATGCCATCGAGGTTCGCAACCAGAAGGGAGAGAAAATCGCGGTTTTCCAGGGTCTTTCCCGGTCACTTGGGGGGAAGGTTCTGCTCGACAATTAATTGACCGTCCGGTCGGTTTATTATAGTATTCAAGTCTGGATCGAGGTGCCGCCGTGTACACGACCGAGCTCAAGGACAAGAACCAGAAACCGGTGGCGACCGTCGCCGCACCCGAAGACCCGGAGCGTCTGGCCGCGTTCGAGGCGCGCGTCGCGGCGGACGATTTCATCGAGCCCAAGGACTGGATGCCGGACGCCTATCGCAAGACTCTGGTGCGCCAGATCTCGCAGCACGCGCATTCCGAAATCGTCGGCATGCTGCCGGAAGGAAACTGGATCACGCGCGCGCCGTCGCTGCGCCGCAAGGC
>CAZCJI010000333.1:0-3829 GCA_964498625.1 uncultured Rhizobium sp. | reverse complement strand
GTTGCCAGAGGCGAACGCGGAAGCGACCGAGCAGGCGCTGTTGCGCCGCCTGCCCGATGCGACGCCGGCCCCGCCACGGGCCGCCATCGCCGAAGCGGTCGCGGCATCGCGGCGCTACTTCGCTGGCGAGAAGACGGATTTCGCCGCTGTTCCCGTCGATCTCGGAAAGCAGAGCGAACTGTTTGAGAAAATCTATGCCGCCGCACGCAAGCTGGGTTACGGCGAGACCACGACCTACGGCGCCATGGCCAAGCAGTTCGGCGACGATTGGGAAATCGCGCGCGAGGTCGGTCAGGCTATGTCGAAGAACCCGGTCCCGTTGATCATCCCGTGCCACCGCGTGCTGGCTGCCGGCGGCAAAGTCGGCGGGTTCTCCGCACCCGGCGGTGCTGCGACGAAGACGATGATGCTCGCGATGGAAGGCGTGCAGATTGGCGCGGCTAAGCCCGCGCAGCCATCGCTTGGGTTCTGACCGCACCGCGCGCGCGGCGCAGCGATCGCACTCGTTCAACGCTGAAGAGTTGGTGAAAACCGGCCGGGACGCCGATTGCTAGGGGGAGCATCTCGCGGCGTTTGCTCCCGGCCGATCTTCGGCTCTCTACTCTAAGGCGCTATTGTTGATAACGGCTTACTGCCGCCAACCGGCGTTCCTTACCGCTCAAGCAGTTCACGCACGAGCGCAACCGTGACCGGCCGCTTTTCGGCAAGCGCCTTGGCGTCGGCGCGCGCCACGAAATCGCGAACCGCTCCGGGTGCGCGCTCCAGCGAGCGTATCATCTGATCGATCACGCCATCCGGCACGGCGAGCTGTCTGTCCGCGAACAGCTTGCGCGCCAAGGCGGCAAGCAGCGCGTCGTCCGGCTGCCACAACGGAAACGCCAGCAGCGCACGATAACGCGACGCGAGATCGGGAATGGTGGCGGGCCATTGCGACTGTCTTTCGCGCCCCGTCAGCAGCACGGCGCCGCCGCGCTCCAGCAGCGCGAACAGCACCCGATCGCGCGCGCCGCCGGCCACGCCGGCATCGACATTCTCCACGACGATCGCCGGAAACCCCTGCCGCAGCAGGCTTTCATCGAGTGCACCGGCGTCGATAATCCGTGCATTCGCGCGCGCGGCCCAGGCTGCCGCGAGATGCGATTTTCCCGCACCCGCAGGTCCGACGAGCGCTGCGGCAGGCGCCGGCCACGCCGGAAAAGCATCGATGAACGCGACCGCTTCGCGATTACCCGGCGCGACGATGAAGTCTTCGCGCCCCAACGCGGGCCGGATCTCAAGGGGCAGAACGAGCTGGGTCACGATGCTGTCAGGCCGTGCCGCGGCGAAGCAGCAGCGCACGGAGCAGCACATGCGCGTAGGCGAGCCACGACGCCAAGGTAACGGCAGCGGTCGCCAACGCACCGGCGAGAACGATGTTCGGCTGATCGATTCCCAAGGCGAGCAGAAGAAGCACCAGCCCGATGAAACCCACCTGCACCACCGTGCTCGCCTTGCCGACGTTCAAGGGCGCGATGAGCAAGGGCAGCGACAGCAGCCATGCCAGCGCCACGCCGGCGACAATCGCCAGATCGCGGCCGATCACGAGCGCGGTCAGCCAGAGCGGGACGGCGCCGATATAGGTCAGCGTCACAAAGCTCGCGAGCATCAGAACCTTGTCCGCCGCCGGATCGAGATAGACGCCGAAACGGGAGTTGGGCGAAAGCCTGCGCGCCAGATAACCGTCAAGCGCATCGCTCAACCCGGCGAAGGCGAACACGCCAAGCGCGGCAACGTCCCTGCCGGTGTAGATGAAATAGGCCGTCAGCGGCGCCGCGAACAGGCGCAAAGCGGTCAGGAAGTTCGGCAGATGGCGGAGCAACGCTGTCACGGGGTTTCGCCGGCCGACAGCGTCCAATCCCCGCCGCTCTTTGCCAGGGACACGCCGTGCGAAGCCAATGCATCCTTCAACGCGTCGGTATTACCCAGATAAGCAACCGTCACGCGCGCTTCGCCGATATCCATCGCGACCACGGTAACGGCGGTGACATTGGCGACGCTCATCAACTGGGTCTGAAGCGCGCTGAACTGCGCAAGCGAGGCGATGCGGACATCGGCCGTCAAACGCCCCACGGGGGCGATTTCGGCCGCATGGGTCCGCCACAAATCTTCGATGCCGTGCACCGCCGCGTCCGCGGCGTTCGAATAGGTTCCCGCAGCGCCGCCCTTCTGAAGCGGGACATCGAACGTCGTCTTGGTCGGGAATTGACCGACGCCAAGCCGTTTCAGATTGATCGTCAGATGATCGCCGTTCGGCACCACCTGAACCAGAACCGCTTCCGTCGCGCGAACACGCGCGGCAATGGGCTGCACATCGTTCCAGTTTACCGCGTCGAAGGTGCCAAGCACGCCCTGGTCCGCCGGACTCGGAAGCGAGAAGGGAACGCTGCTGCCGCTGTAGCGCGTTCCCGAAAACGCCGCGGTCCAGAGCGACGAACTCGTGTAGGTCGGCGCCATGGGGACGAGAATGATACGCTTCACCTGCAGCTGCGTGTAACCGATATTGCTGCCTTGAAGCACACGGCCGACGCCTTCCGGACTGAAGGTGTATGTGACGTCGGCGACATAGCGCGTCGTGGAACGCTTCTCGTTCTTGGCAATGAAGGTGCGGATGATGCGCTGGAGCGACGCATCGTCGAGATTGGGCTGACGTCCCCAATCCTGTTGTTTGGTGACACGCTTGTAGAGGATCGACCACGCCTTCGGCCGGCCCTGCACCAGCGCGGTCAGCTGGGCCGCCGAAGCCGACGGGCCGCTGGCGTCGACGTGGATTCCGCTGACCGCAAAGATATCGTCGGCCCGCGCGACGGGGGACCAAAGGGAGACTAAGGCGAGCGCAATCGCAGCCGCCTTCGGAATCATGAGCCGGGGCATAGAAGACCTGATATCGGACCCGCGCAGTATAGAGGGCCGAACCGATCTTCGGAAGCTAGGCGCGGATGAGCCCTTTCATCGCAGCAACGCCGCCGCTGTCCGGAAATACCGTTGAATTCAGCGCGGTTTGGCTCACACCCATATGATCGGTCAGAACACCCTTGAACAGCGCGCGCAGATCGGTGCGTGCCGGCTGGTCACGCCCGTCCTTGAGCACGGCGGGGGTGAGCCCCACCCACTCCGCGCGGACATGGCCGCCGGCGACCGCGCCGCCGAAGAGAAACGCGGCCGTTCCCGTTCCATGATCGGTGCCCGATGCGCCATTGGGACGAACCGTTCGTCCGAACTCCGTCGCCATGACGACCGCAGTCTTTGACCACGCCGGACCGAGCGCGTTCTTCAACGCTTGAATGCCCTGATCGAGAATTTGCAGGCGCCTTGCCAGCTGTCCATCGCTGGCACCTTGGCCGGTATGCGTGTCCCATCCGCTGGCATCCAGCACCGCGACACGCGGCCCATCCGGCGCCGCGAGCAATCTGCCCGCACCCGCGAACAGCGGTGAAAGATTACCATAAGACGCCTTGAGCTTGGGATCCTTCAGACCGGGATCGTCGCTCGCCATCTGCGCCTCGGCCTGCATCGCCATCCCTCCCTGCAACGACGAGGACAACGTCTCGTCATTGGCGTACATGGCCTGCACTTTCTTCAGAAATGCATCGTCATGCTCGGGAGCGGAGCGCGGCATCCAACTCGATACCCGCGATTTGCCCGTAAGCATCAAAGGCGGCGATTGCTCGATCGCCACCGCAGCCGTTCCATTGCCGAGGCCCATGGGCACGAGCGCGCGGTTGAGCCATCCGTCGCTCATGACATGCGGAGCAGATCCGCCGCTCTCCAGACAATTCTGCCCCTCGAAATG
>CAZCJI010000332.1:0-3834 GCA_964498625.1 uncultured Rhizobium sp. | reverse complement strand
CTTACGATTGAGCACGATGTGGGCGAACTCGGCATCGGCGGCGCGGTCGTGCGCGACTCGTGCAGTGGTTCCGAATATGACGAGTGTCTGCTGAAAGCGCACTATTACGAACGCGCGCGGCGTCCACTCGAACTGATCGAGACTTTGCGCTGGTCGCCGGACGACGGATTTGTGCGGCTCGAAGCGCATCTCGCCCGCATGGCGCGTTCGGCGAGATATTTCGGCATCCCGTTTGATCGGAATCGTCTCGCTCTTCCCGAAGGCGGCGACGGAGACTTGCGGGTGAGGATCGTGTTGAACGAAGAGGGCGCATTCGCGGTCACGACCGCACCGCTCGGAAAACCGCCGCCGCGATGGACCTACGCGATTTCGCCGAAGCGGGTTCAGAGCGGAGACCTTCTCGCGCGGCACAAGACGAACTGGCGCGAACTCTGGGACGGCGAGGCCGCGCGCCTGTCACGCGAAACCGGCTGCGACGAGGCGATCTTCCTCAACGAACGCGGCGAGATCGCCGAAGGCAGCCGCAGCACGGTGTTCGTGAGGCGTGGCGACATACTTCTGACGCCACCATTGTCGGCCGGGATTCTCGACGCGGTGCTGCGTCGCGAACTGATCGATCATGGCAGATGCCGCGAAGCGATGCTGATGCCGGACGATCTGCGCAAAGGCGACGTCTTCTTCGGCAATTCTCTGCGTGGATTGATCATCGCAGAGCAGGTCGGGACGCTTGCCGCCGTTTAGATCGATTTCGCCGCGAGTATAGAAAGCTCAGCCAATACAACCGGGATCACCCAGCCATCTGCCTCAACCATGTGCGAAATCATTTCTGAGTCCGAACTCATTAGCTGGGAAATCGAGTTCTCTGCTAGTCTTTCGCGCAAATCTGAAGACGCCTCCTCTTCAAACGGAGGGTCGTCACGGAAGCCCTGATAGGCGCCGTCAAGAACAGCGCGACCCACCAACGCTGCTTGTTCGGGGTTTTCCAGCCGATTGACCAAATCCGCATAACGTCCGCGCGCACGGCGCTTAAACAGGCGCGGGCCTTCGAAGATTCCACCTGCCACGAGCGCCGCACCGATGGCAACAGCACCGCCGATGGTCATTCCGCGTCGTGTGATCTTGGGCGGCGGGCTCATGCGAACACCTTCCGCAGATGCGTCGCGAGGCGCAGTGTCAGCGCGACGAGGTTCATGGTCGGGTTGGAGGCGCCATAGGTCGGGAACACGGAGCTTCCGGCGACATACAGGTTGCCGACGCCGTGAATCTGAGAATTGGCATCGACCACGCCGAGCTTGGGATCGGCGCTCATGCGCGTCGTGCCCATGTGATGATTGCCCCAGTCCATAACGCTCAGCCAGTCGCCATGTGTTTTCTGGTTGAGCCGGATCATGCCAATGCGTGCTGCGAGCAACTGGCGGCCCAGTTCCTTCATCGTCTCGCGATATTGCAGGAAATCGCCGTCGGACGCGCGCATGCGAAGGCTCAGCCGCGGCATGCCGAGCGCGTCGCGCTCGTCGGTGAGCAGCACGCGGCGTTCCGGATTGGGCGTAAGTTCCAGTCCGCAGCCCATCGAAAACGCCTTGGCGTTGCTGGCGTCGATCCCAAACGCTGACGCTGTGGTGGCCACCGCCGCTTGGCCGAGTTCATCGAGTTTCACTTCATTTTCGACCGTGGTCAGCGAAGCGACGAGCTTCTTCTCGCGCTGATAGGTTTCGGTGGGTGAGAACGCCGCGCGCAGGATCGCGCCACGTTCCGTCGTGTTGGTGATGTAATAGCTCGCGAACTGGCCGTTGAAGACGACCATGGTCGCGCAATCGCGCGGGATGGCGTGGTCGGCGAAGAAACGCCCGACAAGATCGTTGCCGTTGCCGATCCCGGCGGTCGCCACATCGTTGGACGCGAGCAAAAGCCGCGCGTTCTCCATCGCCCCGGTCGCGAGCACGACGATCTTCGGTTTGATCGTGAATTTGTTGCCGCTCAGGGTCGCGACATCGAGGCGATCGAGCTTCGCCGCATCCGGTGTCAGCTGAAGACCCGTCACATTGGCATGGGTGTAGACGGAAAGATGTGCGATGCGCTTCAGGTCGTCGCCATAGCGATGGCCGAAATACGTCGGCAGCACGGAGTCGCGCGTTTTGCTGAACTGGAACCAGCTTGTGTAGACGCCGCCTTCGCCGAGCGCGAGCGGCGCACCATACGCCTTCAGCCATTTCGCGCCGTGGTCATAGACAAGCGGTCCCGCTTCGACGAGCGATTGCGCGCGCTTGAAGTAGGGCTCGATCTCCTTGCGCGGAAACGGCCAGCCGGAATGGGGCATCCAGTCGCGCGTCTCGAAATCGATCTCGCTCAGCGGCCGGCACCAGCCACCCCAATGATTGGAACTGCCGCCCAGATAGCGCAGCCGCGACGCGTCGAGCTTGAGATAGGGATAGCCGCTCTTCGGGCCCGCATAGAGATCCTGCGTCTTGCGGTCGAAATTCATCCCACCGCTTTCGAGCAGAACGACGCGGATCGGCGTGGCGGCGAGCGCGAGCGCAAGCGAAATCCCGGCGGGGCCGCCGCCGATGATCGCAATATCGGTTTCGATGGACGTTCCCGCCGGAATGGTGCGGGCGTCGAGGAATCCGCTCAAAAAACTGCCTTTCGATGCCCCCGGCAGGTGATGCTTAGGTTAGCCCGGCTTGCAGGTCAAAGTCTTGTCCAAGATGTGTCGGGGGAGGGGTTAACGCAGACGCTTTTTAGCAAACGCTCTGCCTGAATGCGTTTTCATGTAACGCTCGAACTGAACTGCTTTATCCGGATCTGAAAAAGCCAGATACGTCACAAGTCGCCATGGCTTGAACTTGGCTGTATGAGGCGACCCTCCAGTGTTGTGCTTTTCCAGGCGGATCGAGACATCGTCCGCGAGACCAACGTAGTTTTGGTCCGGATGCGATAGGCTTTCGAGGAAATAGACGTATTTCATCGTCAACGGCCAATAGCTTGAGCGCTGATCAATATGACATAGATTTCCGAGCGGGGCGTGGCTTGCCAGGCGTAGCGTGCGGCGTCCGGCTTAGGCTTCACTCCGCTATCGCGTCGCGAGATTTTTCTTTTCGATTTGTGCTCAAGGCGTGGCTTGCCAGGCGTAGCGCGCGGCGTCCGGCCCAGGCTTCGCCCTTCGGGCTACGCCGGGCAGTCTTCGCTCCGCTATCGCGTCGCGAAGCCTGGTGGAGCCAAGCGGGATCGAACCGCTGACCTCCTGCATGCCATGCAGGCGCTCTCCCAGCTGAGCTATGGCCCCAAATTCCGGGAACGAACGCGTTTAGCGTTCGTCGTCTTTTATATCGGCGTCGATGATATCGTTGACGTCGTCTTCATCTTCTTCGACTTCGGCGAGCAGAGCATCGTCTGCTTCGTCTTCGTCGTCTTCCACTTCGATATCGGCGACCACGTCTTCTTCGTCGGCATCGCGGACGGACATGCCCGCCGATTCCGGCTCGGGCTCTTCCTCGACGACCTCATCGTCATCGTCGGACATCACCACGGGCGCCTCATCGGGGACAGTCTCGACTATCTCCTCTTCGCCCTCTGCCTCCTCGTTCTCGTCCTCGGCCTCCTCGTCGTCTTCCGCATCGGCCGGAATCGGAACGGCGGCGACGGGCTCAGGCTGACGCGTGCGGCGCTGCTTGTAGAGCGACTCGGGCTCGAAGCTGAATTCGCATTTCGGGCACTCGATGGGCCGCTTCTGAAGGTCGTAAAAACGCGCCGCGCATTGAGGGCATACGCGCTTAACTCCGAGATCCGCCTTGACCAAAGTGATGCTTCCCGCGTGAATTTCAGGTTTCCGAAAGG
>CAZCJI010000331.1:0-3838 GCA_964498625.1 uncultured Rhizobium sp. | reverse complement strand
CGTGGTGGCGGACGCGGCGTAAGCTGCTATTCTAATCCGATGCAGATCGACGTGATCTCCGACACAGTTTGTCCGTGGTGCTTTATCGGCAAGCGCCGGCTCGCGCGCGCGCTGGAGATGCGGCCGGAGATCGAGTTCGAGATCGTATGGCGGCCCTATCAGCTCGATCCCAATGTTCCGCGCGAAGGTGCGGATCGCGCCACCTATATGAAGGCGAAATTCGGCGACGGACCGCGTGTGTCTGCGATGTCGGAGTCCCTGAAATCGGAAGGTCTGCGCGAAGGTATTCCTTTCGCCTTTGACAAGATCGAGCGCCGTCCGAACACACTGGATTCGCATCGGCTCATACGCTGGGCGGCTGCTGCTGGCATTCAGGACACGGTTGTTGAGCGACTGTTCGCGGCTTATTTCCTTGAAGGGCGGGACATTGGCGATCCGGCCGTTCTGGAATTTCTTGCGGCCGATGTCGGCATGGATTCGATCGAGGTGGCAGAGCTTCTGGCGGGCGACACCGACATCGCCGTCGTCGAACGCGAGGCCAAGTTGGCCGGCGAAATGGGTATCACCGGTGTTCCGGCGTTCATCTTCGCGAACAAGTTCGTGCTTGCCGGCGCGCGCGAGCCGGAAGTCATCGCGCAGGTGATCGATAAGGCCTTGGAAGCGGACGCCGAAGCCGCGGAGTGACGCTTCCGACGCGTAAACGTTGCCTGCATCCGCACGTCTGCTAATTTTTCCCATCGCTATCAGGTGGAGGAGTGCGCATGGGTCCGTTGCAGGGAATCCGCATTGTGGAATTTGCGGGCATCGGGCCCGGACCGTTTGCCGCGATGCTGCTCTCCGATCTGGGTGCGGAAATCATCCGCATCGACCGCAAAGGGGGACGCCAGCCTTTAAAGACCGAGATCTATATGCGCGGCCGCAAAGCCGTCGCGCTCGACATGAAGCATCCGGAGGCGGTCGAAACCGCGCTGCGGTTGATCGACAAGGCGGACGCGTTGCTCGAAGGATTTCGCCCCGGCGTGATGGAGCGCCTTGGCGTTGGACCGGATGTGTGTCTGAAGCGCAATCCGAAGCTTGTTTATGGCCGCATGACAGGCTGGGGGCAGACGGGACCGCTCGCGATGGCCGCAGGTCACGACATGAACTACATCGCGATCAGCGGCGCGCTGCATGCCATCGGGCCAAAAGACCAGAAGCCAGTCCCGCCGCTTAATCTTGTCGGCGATTTTGGCGGCGGGGCGCTCTATCTCGCAATGGGCGTTCTGGCCGGTATTGTTGAAGCACTGCGTTCCGGCAAAGGTCAGGTTGTCGATACCGCGATGACCGACGGCGCGGCGTCGCTGATGACGATGTTCTACGGCATGACGGCAATGGGCGTGTGGAAGGATGAGCGCGGCTCCAACATGCTCGATGGGGGCGCGCATTTCTACGACACATACGAGACCAAAGACGGCAAGTATGTCTCCATCGGATCGATCGAACCGCAGTTCTATAAGGAGCTGATGGAAAAGACCGGCATCGACGATCCGGCGTTCGCGGCGCAAATGGACCGCAGCGCATGGCCTGCGCTCAAAGAAAAGCTTGCTGCCAAGATCAAGACCAAGACACGCGACGAATGGGACGCGATCATGTCGGGCAGCGATGTCTGCTACGGCCCGGTGCTTTCGATCGCCGAGGCGCCGAAACATCCGCACAACGTTGCGCGCAAGACGTTCATCGAGCTCGACGGCGTGGTGCAGCCCGCGCCGGCGCCACGCTTCAGCCGCACGGTACCTGAAGTCCAGGGGCCGCCGCGCGCCGCCGATAATGCTGCGTCATTAAAGGCATGGGGCTTCTCTGCGGATGAGGTGGCAAAACTCGAAGCAGCCGGCGCGATCTGATGGTGGCACTTCCGGGAACAACCGACCGGCGGCGCATCTATCTCATGCGCCACGGCCACGTGGATTATCTGTCGAAGCAGGTTCTGGAGAGCGGAACGCTGCATCAGGTGACGCTGACCGTGCGCGGCAAAAGCGAGGCTGATGCTGCGGGCAGGGCGTTCGCGCATGTGCGCTTCGACCGCGCGGTGTGTTCAGGCTATCCGCGCACGAAGGAGACGGCTGAAGCGGTGCTTGCGCACGTTCCCGATGCGCCGACCCTCGAGATCGATCCCGACCTCGTCGAGATCCACGGCGGTAAGCCGTCGGGGTCGCGCAGCCGCGAAGAACTCATCCGCACGATGAATTCCTATTTCGAGCGCGCGCACGAACCCGGTGCGACCAATCTGGAAGGCGGAGAAGTCTATGCAGAGGCGCAGGCGCGGGGCGTTCGCGCCATCGAGCGCTTGCTCCATGCCGACGACTGGCACACCGCACTGATCGTGGCGCACGAAGGCATCAATCGCCTGATCCTGAGTTGGGCCTGCGGCGCGGGGTTACACGCGATGAGTTCGTTCGAACAGGACACAGCCTGCGTCAACATCATCGACTTTGACCTTGGCGCCATCGGGAATGTGCGCCGCGCGCTGATCAAAGCGGTGAACCTCACGCCTTATAATTATTTGAAGCACGGCATGAATCTTACGAGCCTTGAAGCAATCATGCAGCGCGACGTGAAGGATGTTCCGGTTTAGTTCTTTCCCTTTGTGCGCAGGAAGGCTGGAAAGCCCGGCGTTTCGAGCGATCCGACCACGTCGCCTTTCAGATTCACGCCGACCGGCGTCGTATCTACGTATCCCGGAACATCGAATGTTTTGACTTTGCCGGCTGAGTGTTTCTCGAATCCATGACTCACGCCTTCGGCATCGACGTAGTATCCATAGATTCCGCCTTTGCGATCAACACCGACCACTTTGGCCCATTGATTGGCTGGCAGACGGAAGGTGTCGATAGCGCCGTCGGCGAGCCGAACAAATCCGCGTGTACCATTCGCGGTTGCATAAACACCAAACACGGTGCCGTCGTCGTTAATGATATTCGGCGTCGTACTGAGCGATTTTGGCGGATCAAATTCGGCAAATGTGCCGTCTGGATTCCGCACGAACCCACGCGTTGTACCGGTGCTCGGCGCATAGTCGCCAGTTACGGTGCCGGTAGCGTTGATGCTGTTCGGTATGGTCGAATCTGATCCTGGCACAGCGAACTTCGTAATCGTTCCACTAGAAAATCGGATATAGCCTTGGGAAGAGCCAAGGCCCCAGTATCCGATAATGTCGCCGCCGCTGTTCATCGCTGTGACATACGTAAAGTCTGTTCTCGGAACTCTGAAAATTGTGGTCGTCCCGTCCGCGCCCCGAACAAAGCCTTGCCGGTTGCCTGTACGGGGGCTGAAGGAATATCCCGCGATAGTCCCGCTATCGATGATCGCAATGACATGCGTATCGGTGAGCTTGTGGAGTTTGAAATCCGTGAGCGTCCCGTCCGCCGCTCTAATCAGCCCATGCACGTTTGCATCACTGTCCGAATATTCACCTGCTAGTACGCCATTGTTGTTGATCGACACTGCACTGGTGTAGTCCGCGTTTGGTATGGCAATCACCGTGTTGGTTGTACCCGCAATGGCGCTGCTTGATGCAGCCAATGTCAGTCCTACGCAACCGCGAAATAATATTGATTTCAAAGAGACCTTGATCATCGCGCGCACCGGTTATTGCTGCAATCTAACATTGTAGCTATCTGCCGGTCACGTCAAAAACTCTCGTTCCGTCAGATTGCTATTTCGCACCAAACCGGCACGTGATCGGACGGTTTTTCCCAGCCTCGAGGATGCTTGTCGATCCCGCTGGCCTTGAGGCGGTCCGCCGCTTGCGGCGAGAGCAGGATATGATCGATGCGGATGCCGTGATCCTTCTGCCATGCGC
>CAZCJI010000330.1:3486-3883 GCA_964498625.1 uncultured Rhizobium sp. | reverse complement strand
GTTGTCCACGTCGAGCAAGATCGCGTCGAAACGCGAAACGCCACTCAAGATCGTGTTACGCACGTCTTCTTCGCGGATCGTGACACGCGGATCGGCGAGACATTCAGCCGAAAGATGCGCCATCGGGCCACGCGCCCACGTCAGGACCGCCGGCACAAGCTCGGCAACCGTGACGCGCGCATCGGCGCGAAGACCCGAGAGGGCGGCGCGCAAGGTGAAACCCATACCGAACCCGCCAATCAGCACATGACATTTTGTGCGCCCGCCGACGCGCGTACAAGCTAGTTCCGCCAGCGCTTTCTCCGATCCGCTCATGCGGCTGTTCATCAGCGTGGTCGATCCCGACAGGATCGAGAATTCCTCGCCCCGCCGCATCAGCCGAAGCTCGCCGCCGCCG
>CAZCJI010000330.1:0-3476 GCA_964498625.1 uncultured Rhizobium sp. | reverse complement strand
AGAAGCCAGGGGACCATGCAATACGCGCTCTTTCGTGGGATAAATATAGGAGGCTGTGCGTGACGGCTTTGTGCTTGCCGCCGGACGAAGAGCCAACCAGTATCGGGCGATCCAGCCTATAGTGAAAGACACGTCATGCAGCTTCATCTCTCTTCCTGGCCGGAAGTTCAGAAATATCTTGAGACCTCGAAGGCCATTCTCATTCCCATCGGCTCGACGGAGCGGAATGGGCCGAGCGGGCTATTCAGCTCGCTTTCGCCATCCAGATGATATGTCGAGGGCCTTTGCCATTGCTGTTGGCGCGGGTCTTGATCTCTTCCACCGCGAATCCGGCTTGTTGAAGCCTGCGGGTGAATTTCGGGTTGTGTGCGGCCGACCATACCGCCAGAACGCCGCCGGGACGAAGCGCTTTGCGCGCGGCGTGCAAACCCGGCAGACCATAGAGCTTGTCGTTTGCGTCCTGCGTAAGGCCATCAGGCCCGTTGTCCACGTCGAGCAGGATCGCGTCGAAACGCGAAGCGCCGCCCGCGATCGTTTTTCGGACGTCCTCTTCGCGGATCGCAACACGCGGATCGGCGAGACATTCAGCCGAAAGATGTGCCATGGGGCCGCGCGCCCACGCCACGACCGCAGGCACAAGCTCGGCGACCGTGACGCGCGCATCGGCGCGAAGGCAGGCGAGGGCGGCCCGCAGCGTGAACCCCATGCCGAACCCGCCGATCAGGATATGGCACTTCGCGCGTCCGCCGATGCGCGCGCACGCCAGATCCGCCAGCGCTTTCTCCGAGCCGCTCATCCGGCTGCTCATCAGCGTGGTCGACCCCGACAGGATCGAGAATTCCTCCCCGCGCCGCATCAGGCGCAATTCGTCGCCGCCGGCAATCGTAACTTTGTCGAGAAGAACCCAGGGGATCATGCAATACTCACTTCCGCCCGTCATCTATAGCGAAAGACCGTTATGCAACTCCATCTCTCCTCCTGGCCGGAAGTTCAGAAATACCTTGAGACCTCGAAGGCCATTCTCATTCCCATAGGCTCGACGGAGCAGCATGGGCCGAACGGTCTGCTCGGCACCGACGCGCTGTGTCCCGAGATCATCGCCAAGCGCGCGGGCGACGAGAGCGGCATCCTGATCGGGCCGACCTTCAACGTCGGTCAGGCGCAGCATCACATGGCGTTCTCGGGCACGATCACGCTGCGTCCCTCCACGATGATCGCGGCGATGATGGATTGGGCGCAGTCGCTGACGCGCCACGGCTTCGAGCGAATCTACTGGTTCAACGGCCACGGCGGCAACATCAACACGATCAATGCCGCGTTCAGCGAGATGTATCACGGCATCTCATTCGACCGCTCCGGCTCTAACCATCCGCCGCTGCGCTGCATGCTGCGCAACTGGTGGGAGCTTCAGGGTGTCGGCGAACTCTGCCGCCAGCTGTTTCCGGTGTGCGAGGGTCATCATGCTACGCCGAGCGAAGTGTCGGTGACCTATTTCGGTTATCCCGAGGCTGTGAAGCATGTCGAGATGACGCCGAAGATCGCGCCGACCGGCCCGATCTACGACGCGGAGGACTATCGCCGCCGCTTCCCGGATGGGCGCATCGGCTCCGATCCGTCGCAGGCGAGCGTCGAGGCCGGCGGCAAGATCGTCGCGGCGGCGGTGAAAGCGGTGATCTCCGAGTTCAGGCAATTCGCGATGTCGTAGCGCTGTCTTTCGTCAGCGAAAAGTTCGTGACATTGCGCCACAACCGCTTCAGCCTGCGCTTCCTGCCCCTATAGACGTAACGCACATCGGGCGTGCGTTCTTCGTTGCGGCTTCCGTCGGTGAATTCGACCGGCTCGCAACCGAGCTTTTCATAGAACCGCCGCGCACGCTTGTTCGCCTGGAACGTCCAGAACTGAAATCCCTTTGGCCGCTCCAGCTTGGCCGTATGAAACAGCGCATAGCCGACGCTGCGGCTCTGATGTTCAGGCTCCACATAGAGCTGTTCGAGCCAATCGTCGTTGAGGCACATCATCCCAACGATCTGCCCATCCCACAGCGCGACCCAGACTTCCTTGGTCATGATCAGACCGCGAACGAACGCGCGATCTTCCTCATCGCTGTGAATTTTGGTCACGAAGGTCATGCTTCTGAACGAAGCGGAGAATACCTTGGCGGTCTCTTCGGCGTCGGCCATTCCGGCGCGGCGGATTTTGAATGTCATTGGCGTTCCCCTCCGCGCCATCTCGTGTCGCGCGGCCCCAAAACGGGCGAACTTTATCACAAGTTAAGACGGGTGCGTCACGAATGCTTGACTTAACCTCCGCCAGGGCCACTATCGCGCCGTCCCAGGGGCGCCGTAGATGGCCGGATCAAGTCCGGCCATGGAGGCTGAGATCGCAATTCCGCGAGTCCCCTTGAACCTGATCCGGTTAAGACCGGCGTAGGGAGAGGTCCGAGATGAACAAGCCCATTCTGAATCAGAAGGCTCTTGCGATCACGCGCGGCGCGTTGCCTGGTTCGCGGAAGATTGCTGTCGATGGCGTGCCGTTCCGCGAGGTTGCGCTGTACGGTGGCGAACCGAGCGTGCGCCTTTACGATACCTCTGGTCCGTATACGGATGACTCCGCGCGCATTGATATTGAAGCTGGTCTTGCGGCTAGGAGGCGCGAATGGATTCTGGCGCGTGGCGATGTCGAGGAATACGACGGTCGTGCGCGCAAGCCGGAAGACGATGGGCTGAAGCGCGGCGAATTGCTTTCGGTCGCGCAGTTCGACCGTGCGGGGCTGAAGCCGCTGCGCGCGAAAACGGGCAGGAACGTCTCCCAGCTTCACTACGCGCGTCAGGGCATCACCACCGAGGAGATGAAGTTTGTGGCCGCGCGCGAGAACCTCGGGCGCTCCGCGCTCGCCGACGGTAATTCCTTCGGCGCGAATATCCCGAACGAGATCACGCCGGAATTCGTACGCAGCGAACTCGCGCGCGGTCGCGCGATCATTCCGGCGAACATCAATCACCCCGAGACCGAGCCGATGATCATCGGCCGCAATTTTCTGACCAAGGTCAACGCCAATATCGGAAACTCCATTGTGACCTCGGGCGTGGCGGAAGAGGTCGATAAGCTGGTGTGGGCGATCCGCTGGGGCGCCGACACGGTGATGGATCTGTCCACCGGCCGCCATATCCACACCATCCGCGAATGGATCGTGCGCAATGCACCGGTGCCGATTGGCACTGTGCCAATCTATCAGGCGCTGGAGAAGGTCGGCGGCATCGCCGAAGAGCTCACCTGGGAGATCTATCGCGATACGCTGATCGAGCAGTGCGAGCAGGGCGTCGATTATTTCACCGTGCATGCGGGCGTGCGGCTGGCGCATATTCCGCTGACGGCGGACCGCGTGACGGGGATCGTGTCGCGGGGCGGTTCGATCCTCGCGAAATGGTGCCTCGCGCATCACAAGGAGAATTTCCTCTACACGCATTTCGAGGAAA
>CAZCJI010000329.1:0-3892 GCA_964498625.1 uncultured Rhizobium sp. | reverse complement strand
GCGCCATCTTGATCGACGCCTCGATCGCCTCGACGCCGGAATTGGTGAAGAACACGGTGTCGGCGAAGGTCGCATCGGTGAGACGCTTCGCGAGCTTCTCCTGTCCCGACACGCGATAGACATTCGACGTGTGCCAGAGCTTGCCCGCCTGCTCCGTGACCGCTTTTACCAGATGCGGATGGGCGTGGCCGAGCGAGTTGACCGCGACGCCCGCGCCGAAATCGAGATAGCGCTCGCCCTTGTCGTCAAAGAGATACGCGCCCTCGCCGCGCTCGAACGCGACATCCAGCCTGGCATAGGTGGGAATAACGGGCGTGATCACTGGCGCCTCCCGGGATTGAGAGGCGGGGTTTATGGGCCACGCCCGCCCCGGTCAAGCAGCGCGGCGGGTGCAGGCCCGAAGGAAGGCCACGGCGCTCACAGCCGTCGCGGTTCCGACCGCGCCGATTGCCAGATATTCATCCAGCGGATGTGGCGCGAAGGCCGACGCGGCCGCATAGATCAGCCCCGAAATGCAGAACAGCCATGCGCCGAGGCGAAGCGCCGCCTGCTTTCGCGCACCGCTTTCATCGGCGCTGTGCGTTGTCGGCTGCTTGGTCATGAAGTTGGCATAGATCGCGAGCGCCAGCCCGATAATGACCTGAACGCCGCGGTCCATGCCATCTTGCGTGAGCGTATGTTGGTGCTGCGCGAATTTCAGAACAAACGCGGACACGAGTAACACGCCGGCCCATACCAGCCCGCTCAAAATCGATTTCGACATCATCATATGGTCCCTTTCCTGAGAGCGTTGGATTTGCGCGCGCCGCGCGCGGTGCCCAATCCGAACGTGCCCGCAAAGCCGAGCAGCGCGTCTTCGAGCACGGAGAGTTTGATCCGGTAGATCACCGTCTTTCCCGCTTTCTCGATATCGACGAGCCCCGCCTCACGCAGCACCGCGAAATGCGCCGACATCGTGGGCTTGGAGAAATCGAAATGCTCCGCGAGATCGCCCGCCGTCATCGGACGCGTGCGCAAGAGTTCCAGAACCTTGCGGCGGGTGGGATCGGCGAGCGCCTTGAAGACCGTGTTCATGTTTAGTCATTTAGCTAAATGACTAAATGAAGTCAAGGGGGGACACCCTTGATCCGCATCTGCGCCCGGCGCACCCTTCGCTCATCCCTGACAGAGAGGTAGATCATGCCGTTTTCCGCGAAGATCCTGGGAGCGTTGACGGGCGCGCTGCTTCTCGCCTCTCCGGCCATGGCGAATGCGCTCCTGACAAAGCAGGTGCCCGAAATGGTCGCCGCACATCAGGTAGCGCCGATGGGTTCGCCCGACGCGAATGCGCGCATGACCTTGCAGATCGTTCTGCCGATGCGCCACCCCGCCGAGCTCAGCGAATTCGCGCGTGCCGTCTCCGATCCGGCGAGCCCGCTGTTCCGGCATTATCTTTCGGTCGCGGAATTCGCCAAGCGCTTCGGACCAACACCGCACGACTACGATGCCGCCGCGAAATTCTTCGATGGCGCCGGTTTGAAGGTCACGGGCCGCGCCGCCAACCGCTATCTCCTGCAGGTCGAAGGCCGCGTCGCCGATATCGAACGCACGCTGCATGTGAAGATGAATCTCTATCGCCATCCGACGGAGGACCGCACCTTCATCGCGCCGGATCGCGAGCCGACGCTTGATCTCAGAGTGCCGGTGCTGCAGATCGCGGGTCTCGACAATTTCGACCTGCCCCATCCCAAATATGTCGAACCGTCCGGTAACGGCGAAGGCAGCCGCAAACATGCGTGGCAGGGCTCCGGCCCCGGCGGGTACTACATCGGCAGCGATTTTCGCGCCGCCTATTACGGCAACGGTCCGCTGACCGGCGCGGGACAATCCGTCGGCCTGTTCGAGTTCATCGGCTACAACGACGCAGACGTGGCGCTTTATTTCAGCACCGTCGGCCAAACGAACAACGTTCCTCTCAACGATGTCTCCACCGACGGCACGAAAACCCACTGCAACAATTGCAATGACGGCGAGCAGGTCCTCGACATTGAATATTCCGCATCGATGGCGCCGGGCCTTTCGCAGATACAGGTCTATGTGGGGAGTACCGCGGTTGCGATCCTGAACCGGATGGCGAGCGACAACACCAGCAAGCAGCTCAGCGTATCGTGGGGATGGCGCAAGAATTTCAAGGTCGAGGATCCGATCTATCAGGAGATGATCGCGCAGGGACAAACGTTGCTGATCGCCAGTGGCGACTATTCGAGCCTGAAAGCGAGCGGTCCGTGGCCGGAGGAAGACGCCAATCTGATCGGTGTCGGCGGCACCGATCTTCTCACCAATGGACCTGGCGGCAGCTACGTGTCCGAGTCAGGATGGAATTCCAGCGCCGGCGGTCCATCGCTCGACAAGCAGATCAAGATCGAGCCCTATCAGCTTCCCTTCATCACCAGGAAGACCGGCGGATCGACGAAGCTGCGCAATGTGCCGGACGTGTCGTCGAACGCGAACTACAACATGTTCATCTGCTACAAGCACAAATGTAACGGCGGTTGGGGCGGCACGAGCTTTTCCGCGCCGATGTGGGCGGGCTTCGTCGCCATGACGAACGAACAGGCGGCGAACGAAGAAAAGCCCGTCGTCGGATTCTTCAATCCACAGCTGTACGGATTGATGCGCAACGATATGTCGATTCTGCACGATCCCGTCCGCCACAAGAGCGGCAAATTCCGGACGATCAAAGGCTTCGATCTTGTGACAGGGCTCGGCTCGCTGAACGGACTGACGCTGATCGACACGCTGCTGGGGGACTGAATTTCACGGCATTCTCATAAAGTGTGAAGAAGTTCCGGAATTTACGGCGTCAATGCACTTGATCCGCAAATTCATCCGGCGCACCCTCCCGCCCTCATTTCACCCAATCGGAGGAGCGTATGCTTATTAAGAGCCTGAGCGCTGTCGCGCTGACGGCAACGTTTACAGCCGGTCTGTATGGATCGGCGTCTGCAGCCGCATTGCTTGTCAATCATGTTCCGGCCGCTGTGGCCACGCATCAGGCGGCGCTCGCCGGCGCGGTGGATCCGTCCACGCCCATGAAGCTGCAGGTCGTCCTGCCGATGCGCAACAAGGAAGAGCTGGGCGAACTCGCACGCGCCGTATCGACTCCGGGCAATCCGCAGTTCCGCCACTATCTGACGGTCGCGCAATTCACCAAGCGTTTCGGGCCAAAGCAGCAGGACTATGATGCGGCGCAGAAGTTCTTCGGCGCCAACGGTCTTGCGGTCACGCACACCTACGCAAACCGCTACATGTTCCAGATCGAAGGCAGCGCTGCCGATGTCGAGCGCGTGCTGCACGTCAAGATGAACCTCTACAAGCACCCGACGGAGAACCGGACCTTCATGGCGCCGGATCGCGAGCCGATGCTCGATCTCAAAGTACCGGTGCAAGAGATCACCAACCTCGAAAACTTCATGCTCCCCTACGCGAAGCTGATCCGTTCCAACGGTCAGCAGCGCGCGGGAACGGGATCGGGTCCGGGCGGCAACTACATCGCCAGTGACATGCGCGCGGTCTATTACGGCACCGGCAAGAAGGCGAAGCTCGACGGCAGCGGACAATCCGTCGGCCTGATGGAGCTCGGCCCCTATAACCCGAAAGACGTCGCGCTCTATTTCACCACCTACGGGCCGACCAACAGCGTGCCCGTAAACGGCATCGCTGTGGGCGGTGGAAGCGCGACCTGCACCAGCTGCGAAGACGGCGAGCAGGAACTCGACATCGTCTATCCGATCGGCATGGCGCCGAACCTGGCCCAGGTTCAGGTCTATGTCAGCGGCGATCCGGTTGCGATCGAGGAACAGATGGCGTCGGACAACACCAGCAAGCAGCTCTCGACGTCCTGGGGCTACAC
>CAZCJI010000328.1:0-3894 GCA_964498625.1 uncultured Rhizobium sp. | reverse complement strand
GTTTCGCCGCGCGCATAGGTCTCGGCGAAATCCGCGATCACGCGCTGCTTGAAGCGCTCTTCGTAGTCGAGGACGTAGTGCGGAATGCTGAGCGTCTCAGCAACGCGGCGCGCGTCGTAGATATCCTGGCCTGCACAGCAAGCGCCTTTGCGCTTCGCAGCACTCGCCGAATACAGCTGCAGCGTGACGCCCACGACCTCGTATCCCGCACGCGCGAGAAGCGCGGCGGTGACGGAGGAATCCACGCCTCCGGACATGGCGGCAACGATACGCGGGCGGCTCATGGCGGGGCCTATAGTCTGCCCGGCGACAGGCCGCAAGCGATCCGGTCAGTTCGAACCGACAGGCAGGTAATTCAGCAGGGAAATCTGGCCCAATTGCGCGGTCACCTGTTCGGCCGCCTGCAGCGCGGTCTGGTTCTGGTTGAGCTGCGTGATCGCGGTCGGCATGTCGACATCCTCGATGTTCGACACGAAGCCTTTGTACAGCGTCGAGAGGGCTGTCTGCTGGTCGGAGGCATCGTTCAGGCGATTGTAGGTATAACCATTGGCTGCGGTCGCCGTGTTGATGCCCTGCGCCGCTGTCGATGCGACAGGAATCTCGCTGCTGAGGAAATCCGACTGCGCCGAGGTCAGCTGCGTGTCGAAATTGCCGGTCGGCCCCGCATTGAACGTCGCGATGTCTTTCAGCGTCTGCATGATCTGCGTGCCGATGTCGGAGGCGAGCACGCCGATCTGTTCGGACTGGCCGTCTCCCACCATGACCGATTTCTTTTGCGTGCCGTTGGAGAACGCATCCGAAATGTCCGTGAGACTCGAGAGCTGGCTCAGCGACGTGGCATTGAACGGCGGCACATTGTCCTTGTCGCCGCCGAAGAGATAATTGCCGTTGGCGTCCTTGGCGTTCAGGATCTGCGACACCTGATCGAAAATGCTCTGCACATTGTCCATCAAGCCGGTGGCGTCGTTGTTGCCGACGGCGCTTGAGATCGCCTGCTGGAGCTGCTGTGCGACGCTCGACAGCTGGGTCATCTGCGTATTCTGAAGATCGACCTGGTTCAGCGCCGATTGCGTGTTGGATTGATAGGCGTCGGCGCGCGCGGCGCTGGCGCGTGCGGCTTCCAGCGCGCCGGTCTTGTTGCCGATGCCGGCATAGTCGGTCGAGACCTTGCCGCTCGCGACCTGCTGCTGCGAAGTGTTGAGCCGGCTTGTCGCCTGCATGATCTGCGACAGCATATAGCTGGCCTGGCTGTTGGTGGCGACGCGTTCGACGGTCATTTCTTATCCCTACTGAATCTGCAGAAGCGTGTCGTAGAGCTGGTCCACGACGGTCAGGATGCGGGCACTCGCGCTGTAGGCCTGCTGGTAGGTGGTCATGTTGGTGAGTTCTTCGTCCAGGCTCACGCCGGAGTTCGACGACTGGCGCGACCGCGCATCTTGCAGGCGGTCGTCCTGTGCGGTCTGGTTCGACGTGGCCGTCGTGCTGGCCAACGCCACATCCTGGTAGAACGAGGCGGCATAGTCGCCGAGCGTGCCGGTGCGTGCGCTGAAATTGCCGGCGGCGGCGAAGCTCTGCGTCGCGGTTCCGACATTCTGCAGCGCCAGAGCGCCGCTGGAATCGCCGTGCCCGACGATGCTATCGCCAGCAACCGTCGTGGAATCGATATCGGCCTGCGCGAACGCCAGATATTGCGGCGAACTGACGAGCGCGGGATTGACAGAGAACCCCGACGCGAAATTCGCCGCTTGCTGATCGCCGATTCCAAACAGTTCGCTAAAGCTCATGCCGGTCGAGCCGCGCTCGGTCGTATCGGAGGTCACCTCGAGACTGTTTGCCGGGTTGGCGGCCGTCGAGGCAATGGAGCCGTCGCTGTTGAGCGTGAACGAGATCGTTCCGCCCATCGCCGTGTTCATCGCGCTCACGACATCGCCGATCGACATGCCGGCGGTGATGTTCACGGTCGCCTGTTTGACAATGCTGCCGTCCGGCCCTTTGAGCGCGAACGTCATCTGGCCGCCCGCGGCAAGGCCGCTGTCGTCGCCGGCGGAGAGACCCGTTGCCAGGATCGAGGGCTGGCTGGTGCGGAAGATGTCGTTCATGCCGAAGAATTGCGAGAAGCCGGAGCCACCGCGCGAGGAGGGCGTCGTTGCGTCGTCCTTGATGACCACGCCGTCGCCATTGTTGGCGGAGATCGAAAGCTGGCCGTCCGTGAAGCTCGCCGTGCCGTTGGTGCCGAGCGCGCTGTTGAGGGCCGCGGTAAAGCCGCCAACTGTATTCGCGAAGCTCGTCGGTGCGCCACCATCGACAGAGATCGTACCGGCATCGAAGTCGACATCGACCCGCGACACCAGATTGCCGCTGGAATCGGCGACGGCGATGGTGGTCTTGCCGGTGAAATTCAGCGCATCCGTGGAGAGCAGGCCGGTATCGCGGCCGTTCATTACCGGAGGCGGCGGATAAGATGTATTCGCGTTGCTCTGCGTGTTGTAGGCCAGCGCTGTGGTGCGCGCGAGATTGCCGAGTTCCTCTGCCGTGTCGGCGAGGCTGCCGTCGCGCATATCCATCAGGCCTTTCAGCGTGCCGGAGGAAATGTGCGAGTCCAGGGTCTGCGCAGTGCCGATCGCGTTGCCCGTGTTCGGGTTGATGCTTTGCATCGTGATCGGGCCATAGGTGCCGTTCGTGGCGCCGCCGGTATAGCTAAGCTGCGCATAGGTCGCGCCGACCAGGCTCACGCCGTCGGTCGTTGCGATCGAGACGCTGCCGTCCGCCTGCGATTGCGTGCTGATGCCGATCAACTGCGACAGGGACTGGACCGCGAGATCGCGCTGATCGAACACGGCGGCGCCGGTGTCGCCAGCCGCGGTCGCCTGCTGCGCTTGCACGTTCAAGTCGTGGATCTGCTCGATCAGCGTGTTGATCTGCGTGACCGTGCCCGCGATCTGCTGATCGGCTTGTGTGCGCAGACCCTGGACGGAGTTCGACAGCGAGGCAATCTGCGTGGCGAGACTCTGGAACGCCGAGAGGGTACCGAGCTGTGTGGCGGAATCCGTGGGCGCCATGACTGACTGGCCGAGCGCGGTGGAGACGTTGGTGAGCTGTGTCGTCAGCGCCGTATCGTCGCCCGGCGAGCCCAGAAGACCGTTGAGCTGGCTGTAGACGCCGGCTTGCGCATCGTAGCGCGCAGAGGTGCCGCTCGCCGTCGTCACTTCGCGGTCGAGATATTTGTCGATGACACGCTTGACGAAATCGATATCGACGCCGCCAAGCTGCCCGCCTGCCGACAAGGTGCCTTCATTCACCACCCGGCGCGCGTAGCCGGTGGTGTTCATGTTGGCGATGTTGTTCGACGTGATGCGCAGCGCTTCGGTGTTGGTCTGCAGTGCCGACAGCGCACTCGACATGATTCCGTTGAGGCTCACAGGCAAACTCCGCACAGGCATGATGCCGCGAACGGAATGCGCAAGCATCGTGCCACATGCGGCGGCGCGATTGCCTGATGTTTTGCGCCATCGCCGGCCGAACTTGCGCATTGCGCGCGGCAGAGTTTGCCGCCTGCGGCAGATCGTGCCGTGTGCGGCGCCGATGCGCGAGATGCGAATAAGCACGTAAATACGGGCTCAAATGCTCACGCCGCGAATTTGGTCCGGCCCTTGCTACGAAGCGGACGGAAATTTGTGGAATTCATCGTGGCAGCGATCCCGGCCATGCTTCTGGCATTGAACAAAGCGAATCTCGCGCCGGCTGCGAAAGTGCCGGCAGAGGATTTCGCGTCTGTTCTTGCGACGCTGATACCGGCTGCCAACGCGAAGGCTACGGCGATGCCTTCGCAGCCAGCAACACATGACTTGGCTCCCGAGCCGACGCTCTCCGCGACGATCGCGGCGCCCATCGTGA
>CAZCJI010000327.1:0-3896 GCA_964498625.1 uncultured Rhizobium sp. | reverse complement strand
CTCTCTAACCCTTGGGGGCGTGGGGGGGCGTTTTTTTAATGGGGCCAAAAAAACCCCCCCCGGGTTTGGGGGGGGGGGGCCCCCCCGGGGGGGGGGGGGGGCGCCCCTTCCGTCTGCGCCCTTGCGGCGTCGCATCCACCTCCCCCGCAAGCGAGGGAGGAGTTTTTGCCGCCGCGTTTTTCGCAATGGTTCGCGTCACGCGGATGGCAGCCCAGGCCGCATCAGCTCGCGCTGATCGATCATGCAGCACGCGGCGAATCCGTACTGCTCGTTGCGCCGACAGGCGGCGGCAAGACGCTCGCGGGATTTTTGCCGAGCCTGATCGATCTGGCCGCGCGGCCGCCGCGCAAGCCGGGTATGCCGGGACAGCGTTCGCTGCACACGCTTTATATCTCGCCGCTGAAAGCGCTTGCGGTCGATGTGGCACGCAATCTTGAAACGCCGGTCGCGGAGATGGGGCTTCCGGTCCGCGTCGAGACACGCACCGGCGATACGTCGGCGTCGAAGCGCCAGCGGCAGAAAACAATTCCGCCCGACATTCTGCTCACGACGCCGGAACAACTGGCGCTGCTGATCGCATCGCGCGAATCCGCACGGCTGTTCGAGAATTTACGGGCCGTCGTGCTCGATGAATTGCACGCGCTGTATAATTCCAAGCGTGGCGATCTTCTGGCGTTGGGTCTTGCGCGGCTGCGCACGCTCGCGCCCCGTCACCGCAGCATCGGATTGTCGGCAACGGTCGCCGATCCGAGACCACTGATGGACTACCTCGCGCCGGAGACGCATCTCGTGCGCGGCACTGCGGGGGCAAAACCCGAAATCGATATTCTGGCATCCGATGCCTATGTGCCATGGTCGGGACATCTCGCGCGCCATGCGATGAAAGATGTTCTCGACGCGGTTAAGCGCGCCAAGACCTCGCTCATTTTCGTCAACACGCGCAGCCAGGCGGAGCGCACATTTCAAGAACTGTGGCGCATCAATGAGGACAACCTTTCAATCGCGCTGCATCACGGTTCGCTCGCGTCGTCACAGCGCCGCAAGGTCGAAAGCGCGATGACCAAGGGCAATCTGCGCGCGGTCGTCTGCACGTCCACGCTCGATCTCGGCATCGACTGGGGCGCGGTGGACAACGTCATCTGCATCGGCGCGCCCAAAGGCGCCGCGCGTCTGGTGCAGCGCATCGGCCGCGCCAACCATCGCCTCGACGATCCGAGCCGCGCGCTGCTCGTGCCATCGAACCGCTTCGAGGTTCTCGAATGCGAAGCCGCGCGCGATGCGGTGATGGCGGGCGAACTCGATGGCGAGCGGCTGAAGACCGGCGGACTCGATGTGCTGGCGCAGCATGTGTTGGGAAGCGCCTGTGCGGCGCCGTTCGATGCCGATCGGCTTTATGGCGAGATCGTCTCGGCGTTTCCGTATCGCAATCTCACACGCGAAGATTTCGACAAGGTCGTCGATTTCGTCGCCACCGGCGGCTATGCGCTCAAGCGCTACGATCAATATGCGCGCCTGCGCAAAACGCCGGAAGGCAAATGGCGTGTGTCGCATCCGCGCGTGGCGCAGCAATATCGCCTGAATGTCGGCGTCATTGTCGAGGAGCCGATGATCGATATCCGCCTGCAATCCAGGGGCCGGCCCACCGGCGCGGGCGGACGCACGCTCGGCCAGCTGGAGGAATATTTCGTGGAGCAGCTCACGCCGGGCGATACGTTCGTGTTCTCCGGTAGTGTGCTCCGCTTCGAAGGCATTCACGAGAATGCCGCCTTTGTGTCGCGCACCTTCGACACGGAGGCGCAGATTCCGTCCTACAATGGCGGCAAGTTCCCGCTCTCGACTTTTCTGGCGCAGCGCGTGCGCGAGATGGTCTCGAAGCCGGAGATGTGGAACGCGCTGCCCGAGCCGGTGCAGGAGTGGCTGCGCATCCAGGAATGGCGCTCGATCATTCCGAAGCCCGGTCAGTTGCTGGTCGAGACCTTTCCGCGTGGATCGAAGAACTATCTCGTCTGCTATCCATTCGAAGGTCGTCTCGCGCATCAGACGCTCGGCATGCTGATCACGCGGCGGCTGGAGCGATTGCGCATGCGGCCGCTGGGCTTTGTCGCCAACGAATATGCGCTCGCGGTCTGGGCGTTGCGCGATATGTCGGGTCTCGCGATGGACAAGCTCTTCGATCAGGACATGCTGGGTGACGATCTGGATGCGTGGCTCGGCGATTCCAATCTCTACAAGCGCACGTTTAGGAACTGCGCGATCATCTCGGGTCTGATCGAGCGGCGTTATCCCGGCAAGGAGAAGACCGGGCGGCAGGTGACGTTCTCCTCCGACCTGATCTATGACGTGCTGCGCGAGCATGAACCCGATCACATCCTGCTCCGCGCCACTTATGAGGATGCGGCAACCGGTCTGCTCGACATCGCGCGCCTGTCGGAGATGTTGGCGCGGGTGAAGAACCGGATCGTGTCGAAAGCGCTGGACCGCGTTTCGCCGCTCGCGGTTCCCGCCTTGCTGGAAATCTCGAAAGAAATGGTCGCGGGCGAGGCGCAGGAGGATATCCTGCGCGAGGCGGAGGAATCGCTGATCGCGGACGCGATGCGGATTGACGAAAAGAGCGGTGTGCGTGGACGGAACTGAGATCGATCTGAATGGCGAGCGGTTAGTGCTCGATGCGTCCGGCGCGCTGTGGTGGCCGGCGCGCGCAATGCTCGTGTTCTCCGACATCCATCTGGAGAAGGGATCGTCTTACGCGATGCGCGGACAGATGTTGCCGCCCTACGACACGCGCACGGCCTTGCGGCGGATGCAGACGGTGGTCGCGCGCTATCAACCCAAGACGATCATGTCCTTGGGCGATGCGTTCCACGACCGTGATGCGGCCGAACGCCTGGATGCAGACGAACGTGCGACACTTTCAGGTCTGTCGCACAGCGCGAACTGGATCTGGATCACCGGCAATCACGATCCCGCGCCGCCGTCATGGCTGGGTGGCGAAATCGTCGACGAGTACCGTCTCGGCAATTTGATCTTCCGGCATGAACCCGGTGTGTTCTTTGAACCCGGCGAGATCGCAGGCCATCTGCATCCCTGCACCACGGTCACGATGCGCGGGCGGAGTCTCCGTCGCCGCTGCTTCGTCGCCGATGGTTCGCGCATGGTGCTACCGGCGTTCGGCGCCTATGCCGGCGGTCTCGATCTCTGGGAGCCCGCGATCCATACGCTGTTCCAGGGTGCGTTCGGCGCTTACGTCCTGGGCCAGTCGCGCGTCTATGCCGCAAAGGGGCGCGGTGACTATCACTCGGTGCGGCGGAACATGAGCGACGATAGCCAGCCGAGCAGCAGCGCCATCAAGACCGTGGCCACGCCATAGATCAGCGGCGCGTTGCGCGAGAAATCGTAGAGCCGCCGTTCCAGCCCGATCTGGTCGATCACGAGGTCTGAGGATTGTTGGTCCACGACCTTGCCGTTGCGCAGCAGATAGACCTCGGCGACATATTTTCCGCGCGGCGCCGTCGAAGGAACGGGGACGCGTACGCGGAACAGCGTGCCGCTCAGGAATTCGACACCGTCTTCCTGCTGAACATAGAGATGCCCGCGTTCCATCTGCGCGAGCAGCGCCTTGCGGAAAGGCTCGGGGCTGTCATCCGCTTTCAATCCGTGCGGTCTCAGTTCATCCAGGCCGAGCGCGTAGTTTCTTCTTGTGCCCTGTGGCGCAATGGACTGGATGGGCCGGTTTCCCGCAACGAAATAATAGCTCGGCATCGCGCGCAGCAGCACGCGGCTTCGGTTCACCCAGATACCGGCGACGCGTTCCTTGCGCAGCACACGCATGTCCTCTTCCGGCCCGCGCACGGCGACGACGATGTCCGGCTTTCCGCCTATCGGATGTTCGACCGCGC
>CAZCJI010000326.1:0-3906 GCA_964498625.1 uncultured Rhizobium sp. | reverse complement strand
GTCTTGAGCTCATTTCACATTCTTGCTGGGCTTGCGTTCGCCCTCGCAAGTTGCAGCTCTCGTCAACTGGATTTCTTGAACACTTCACCGCATCGAAGGCAGACGAACTTTTTGTTCCATTCGTCGCGCAGGCCTGGGAGCACATTTTTGTTGTATATCGCAGGTGGCCGCGACACGGCGATTGCCGCGACCACCACTAATATTGCGATGCCCCAGCCCACCGCCGGCGATTGAGTTCCGATGCCACACGCAATCGCCATGAACAATCCGATTGCAAGTAAGCAGCCGACTTCCACTTTTTGAGGTTGAGGCGGCGCAAGCTGCTGTGCGAGTGCCGATTGCGAGTTTGCAGAGCTTGATCCCACACCGACCGCCCCGTGACGACCGATTAGGCCGACGCCGACCGTCGTTTGGCTAGATGATGAGGAGCCCGCCGCGTAAAGGACGGATAGTTTCTGCGTGTTCTCCGATTGGCATTTTGGACAGGAATAATCCGACATTAGTGCCCCCGATTGCCCCTCTAAATTGTCAGTTGAACGGGCTGTGGTTGCAATCCTGCCGGCGCGTTGTGCCTCCCAGATGGGCCTGCTCAATAAGTTGTGGCTAGACTCCGGGACTGTTTTGTTCTCTTCTTGTTCTCATGCATAACGAACCCCAAAGCCCGACCCGCTACGCCGTTTTCGAGGACGATCCGACGGATTGCAACGAGACCGGCCTGTCCCTGCCCGAAGCCTTTCACTCGATAATGGCTCACTGCGATTATGAGCCCGTGTGGGACGTCGACGGCGACAAGACTCGCCTGCGCTTCCGATACCTGGACGAGCCTTTCAGGGGTCGTTTCGTGGGCGATATCGAGCCCGGTGCCTTCATCGAGACATTCACGTCGCCTGCGTTTGGTGGAACCCGGAGTCGCGACCAGATCATGCGGCAGGTGATCAGCGCGGGCTTGCGTGGATGGTATGCGGAGCCGATGGCCGCGTTCTATCGCGACCGCGCCATGGCTCAGGGTAGGGAACGCGCACTGGCTGGGAGGCTCTATTGAACGAGGCGGGGAAGATCGACGTTGCGTCCATCGCGGACATGCAATTCCGGTTCGAGAAGTGCAGCGACCGGTTCAATCTGAAACTCATTGGCGCCGATGAGAAGGGCAACGATTTCGAGATCACCATGTCCAGCGACATGGCGGTCGCGATCTCAAAGGGTGTGCTTATCGCAATCGAGCAGAACGCCGAACGATCCGCGCGCATAGCAGCAGGCGCCCGCGTTATAGACGAGCCTGAGATACGGTCGATTCAGCAGATTCATACACACTAATCATTCTTCGCCTGGAGCGTCATGGAGCCGGAGGACTTCAAAGCCCCCGTCGGGGAGGGCTGTGTCTCGTTCACGCCCTGGCGAGAACCACGCCGGGTTATTCGCGTGCGGCATTCGTGGGTGTGGGTCTATTGCCGAACCTACTGCACGCACTACCGCGCAATGGCGATTGTGCCGTGGATGATCCGCTGGGAAGTCAGCGAAGGCGAAGTCCTCGACTTGATGCGCGAATGGCTGCGCTGCTCGAGATGCGGGAACAAGGGTTCATCGCTACGCGTGCCCGGCAGCAGCGACGAATTGGTCGTGTTTCCTGTCGACAAGAACCATCTTTATCAACGGCCGGAGGAATAGGTGGGTTATCCGCCATACACCGGAGCCGTTCGCACGGTCGAACAGGCGATCTTTGCCGACGTTCCGGTGCAGGTCGTGTGCATCGGGTGCAACCACTATCGTCAGCTGCATCCGTTCGAATTGGTCCAGCAGATCGGAAAGAAGGCGGACGGCCGCGCGCTGCCGCTGTTCGTGCCGATCAAGGATTTGTTCTATTGTCGCCGGTGCCGGTCACGAGTCACGGCTATGATCCGTGCGCCAATCGAGCATGTTTTGAGATGACCTGATGTGCGGCCGAATTTTCTTGTTCTCAGATCCCGCTGACGTCGCGGCTTACACCGGTGCGCGGGGACCGACGCCCAACACGGAGGGCGGCGAGATGGACGTTGCGCCGACGAACGACCTAACGGTGCTGATCTTCGACCAGGCCGAACGCGAGCGTCGTCAGGTCCGCATGAAGTTCGGGCTAATCCCCCACTGGGCGAAGAACTGGAAAACGGAAAGCGTTCGCACCTTCAATGCAAAGGCTGAGACGGTGACGCAGCTCAAATCGTTCAAGCCTGCTTGGGATGCCGGCCGCCGTGGGCTCGTCATCACCAACGGCTTCTATGAGTGGGCGCGCAACGCCCAGGGCAAGACCGGACAGCGCTACGCTATCTTCCGCACTAACGAGAAGTTCACAGCGATGGCCAGCATCTGGAACGTCGGCACGCACGACGGCGAGTTGATGCACAGTGCAGCGATCATCACGACGGAGCCGAACTCACTGCTCGAGCCCGTCCACAACCGCATGCCGGTGCTGATCGCAGAAGCCGACTGGCCGAAATGGCTGGGCGAAGAACCGGCCACGCGGGCCGAGCTCGTCGCCATGCTGAGGCCCTATCCCGCCGAGAAAATGAGCATGACGCCAGTAAAGCGGAAGATGCCGAAGCGGGGCAGCGAACTCGATCTGGCGGAGTTCTTGGATCCGGTGTGAACTCTTGTGAACCGCGGGGAATTGGAGATTTGTTCCACAATGAAACTTAGAACTCGGTGACGTTGTGCCGAATCGCGCGAAATGACAGACTAGAATTGAGAACCAGATGACACAGCAATTTTCCCTATCGCCGACGGACTACGCGTCTCGCGCCATTTCGCCATTGCTGGAAATGGGGGCTTACGAAGCCATTTGGCTCGACGAAAAATCGACCTTCAAAACCGTTGCTGATAAGTTTCGCGAGAACATCGGTGCGGTGCCCTCCGACTTCGTGATGGCGGAACGAGCCCTCGAGTGCGCAACACGCGTAACAGCAATTTTCCGATCAAATGGAATTGAAAAGTTCGGCGTGCGTGTTCACGGCGCCGGTGAATATCCCATGAAGCTAAGGGACGCGCGCCATCCTGTGGAGCTTCTCTATTATCAAGGATGGTGGGATCTCGTTGACAGCCCATCGGTAGCTGTCGTCGGTACACGTAAGCCATCGGCAGATGGCGCGAAGCGCGCTGAACGGCTCGCTAGATTGCTCGTCGAGGATGGCTATACCGTCGTTTCTGGTCTGGCAGCAGGGATCGACTCCATCGCCCATCAAACAGCAATTTCAAGCAAAGGAAGAACGATAGCGGTGATTGGGACGCCGTTGAGCGCGGTCTATCCGAAGACAAACGCTGATTTACAGAAATTCATTGCTGACAATTTTTTGGTTGTCAGCCAAGTCCCTTGCCTACGCTACATGCAGGCAAAAAATCCAACGGCCAACTCATATTTTTTTCCAGAGCGCAACAAAACGATGTCCGCTCTAACGTTGGCGACGATCGTCGTTGAGGCTGGTGAAACTTCGGGCACGCTCTACCAGGCACGCGCGGCACTAGACCAAGGTCGTAAGCTCTTTATTCTCGATAGCTGCTTCACCAAGGGTCTTGCTTGGCCGGCAAAATTCGAAGCGCTCGGCGGCATTCGTGTGAAAGACTATTCCGACATTAGAAAACACCTGGATGTCCCGTGTACGAGCGATTCACTCTAGTAGATGGGTTAACTCGGCCTGATCACTATTTTATTGAGCCCGACGACCGCTGCTATTACTTGGGAGAGTATACGCCGCGGCAGGATTTCTCGTTCAGCGAAACGAACGGACTGATAAAGAATCTCAAAAAGAAAATGAACCTGCGCGGTACGCCACAATGGCGCTACAAGGGCGAGGCTATTCGCACTTGCGGTGCCAATCTCAGGAAGATCTTTGGCAACGACAAAAGCGGGATGACGTTTGTTCCCGTCCCACCTTCGAA
>CAZCJI010000325.1:0-3923 GCA_964498625.1 uncultured Rhizobium sp. | reverse complement strand
CATGTCAGGCGTCTGAAATCAGCTCGAAGAACTTGGCAAGATCGATATTGCCGCCCGAGACGACCGCCACGACGGGGCCATCGCCCGCATCGCCGCGCAAGGCGGCCGCGACGGCGAGCGCGCCCGCGCCTTCGGATATCACGCGCGCCTTCTCCGCCATCAGGCGCATCGCGCGGCGCGTCTCATCCAGGCTGACGACGAAGTAGCCGTCGACGATGTCCTTCATGCGCTCCCACATGCGCGGGAACACGCTTTTGCCGCCGGCGCCATCCACGAAACTGTGCGTCCAGGCGGTGAATTCCTGCGGCGAGCCTTTTCTGTGCGACAGATCGGCGGGGGCAGCAGTTTCCGGTTCGACGCCGAAGACTTTCACATCCGGCTTCACTGCCTTGATCGCGCTCGCGAGGCCGGTGACGAGTCCGCCACCGCCGACCGCGCCGAGCACCGCTTTTACCTCCGGACAGTCTTCCAGGATTTCGAGACCCACGCTCGCATTGCCGGCGATGAAATCGTGATCGTCGAAGGGGTGCACGAAGGTGCCTTCGACACCCGCGAAAGAACGATCCTGCATCGCCTGCCACGCGACATCGAAAGGTACCAGCACGAGCTTTGCGCCCAACGCCTTCATGCGCTCTATCTTCGCTTCCGGCGCGGTCTCGATCACGACCACGGTGCAGGGCACGCCGGCCTGGCGCGCGGCATAGGCGACACCCTGCCCGGCGTTTCCGGCGCTGATCGTCCAAACGCCGCGTTTGCGCGCTTCGTCCGAGAGCAGCGCCACCGCATTGGCCGCGCCGCGCAGTTTGTAGGCGTTGATCGGCTGCAGGTTCTCAAGCTTCAGTCTGATGTCCGGATAGCCTGCGCCCATCTGCAGCTTCACCAGCGGCGTGCGCTGAATCGTTCCGGCGATGCGCTCTCGCGCCGCGTTTATATCGGCAAGCGTGATCGGACGAACGGGATCGAGCGGCATCGTTTGCAACGGCTCTTAAGGAATGCGTGGGTCTTCGCCCGAATGCGCGCGGCCTATGGCTTTGCGCAGATCGGCAGAGAGCTTGCCGGAATCGAGCACGACCTTGTCGTCGGTCACTTCCTTCACCGCCGAAAGCGGCACGGTGAAATCACCTGCGTTCTCGACATAGACGCGGATGTCGTTGTGCGAAACGTGGCGCACGGCGCCGACCTGCTTGTCGCCGTCATGCACGAACACGGCGTAATCTTCCTTGATCGGATTCATGTGTTTTCCTTGTCAGACGTAACGTGGGATCGGGCCATTGTGCGGCGTCTTGTTCGGAAGGTCGATCACAACCTCATCGACATAACACCAGCCCCAGCCTTCGGGCGGATCGTAACCTTCGATGATCGGGTGCTTGGTCGCGTGAAAATGTTTCGTCGCGTGGCGGTTCGGCGAGTCGTCGCAACATCCGACATGCCCGCAGGTGCGGCACAGGCGCAGATGCACCCACGGCGAGTGGATCTTCAGGCACTCCTCACAGCCCAGCGCACTCGGCGTCACGGTGCGGATCGTGTCCAGATGTGTACACTCGTCAGCCATGGGGTGTGTCGTCCCTTCCAAGAGCGGCAAGATAAGCATGGATCGTGGCCACGACCTGCGCGCCCTCGCCGACCGCCGACGCGACGCGCTTGACCGATCCCGAGCGCACATCGCCGATGGCGAAAATTCCGCGTCTGTTCGTCATAAGGGGATAACGCCCGTCGCCGGCAAAAGCATCCGCTTTCACAAAGCCCTTGTTGTCGAGTTCGATACCCGACTCCGCGAGCCACTTCGTGTTCGGCGCAGCACCGATGAGCAGGAACAGGTGGCGGATGGCGCAATTGTCCTCCTCCCCGGTTTTGTTGTCGCGCCAGCGAATGTTCTCCAGCACACCGTTCTCGCCGGAGAGACCAATGACCTCGGTTTGCGTAAGCACTTCGATGTTCGGCTGGGCCGCGATACGGTCGCAGAGATAGCGCGACATCGTGGCGTCCAGGCTTTTGCCGCGCACGATCATCCAGACCTTCTTCGCCTGCGTCGCGAGATAGACCGCCGCCTGTCCGGCTGAGTTTCCCGCGCCAACAAGCGCGACTTCTTCGCCCGAGCACAGCCGGCCTTCCAGCGGCGAGGCCCAGTAGTGCACATGGCTGCCTTCATAGTCGGCGAGATTGGAGACATCGAGGCGGCGATATTCGGCGCCCGTCGCAATCACAGCCGCACGGGCCTTCACAACCTGCTCGCCATTAAGGTCGAGCGCATATCCCGCGCCGTCGTCGCGCAGCGCGATCGCTTCTTCGGGGATGGCCATTTCGGCGCCGAATTTCTGCGCCTGATTGTAAGCGCGAGCCATCAGGGCAATGCCTCTGATCCCGGTGGGAAAGCCCAGATAATTCTCGATACGCGAAGACGCACCCGCCTGACCGCCGAACGCGCGGCAGTCGAGCACGATGGTCGAAAGCCCTTCCGTGGTCGCATAGACAGCGGCGGCAAGACCCGCAGGTCCCGCGCCGATGATCGCCACGTCGTAGCACTTCGTGGAGTCGATTGCGTGGGTAAGACCGATGCAGCGCGCGAGCGCATTCTCCGTCGGGTTACGCAGCATGGACCCATCCATGCACACCACAATGGGGAGATCGCCGCGCGTGAGATGAAATTTCTCCATCAGGATCGCGGCGCCGTCTTCATCGTCGTCGATGAGCTGGAATGGATGACCGTTGCGGTTGAGGAAGTTCTCGAGCCTCAATACATCGCGGTTGGCGACATCGCCCACGATGATCGGCCCGCCGACGCCCTGCTCCAGCAATCCCACGCGCCGCAAGATCAATGCGCGCATGATCTTCTCGCCGATCTCGGCCTCCGCGATCATCAGTTCGCGCAGCCGCGGCGGCGGGATCACGATCGCTTCGACATCGCCTTCCGCGATGGAATCGACCAGTGCCGGGCGGCCCGACAGCTGCGCAAGCTCGCCCATGAACGATCCCGGCCCATGGGTAACGATGGTTTCTGCCTGGCGGTGGACCTCATGCGGCGCGATGCGGATCTTGCCCGAGAGAATGACGTAGAGGCCGTGCGTCGGATCGCCGGCGCGAACGATGACCTCATCGGATTTGAAATGCCCGATCTCGCCGAAGCGGCGCAGCCGGTCGATCTCCGCCGGTTGCAGCGTGAGGAACATCTGCGCGCTGCGGGTTTCGATTGTGAGGGATTTGTTCTCGGCCATGGTGACCAAGACGATAGCAGGTTTTGCTGCTTGCCCAATCAAAACTCGCGTGTCATGGCCCGGTTCGAACGAGGCGAGAACGTCCGGGCCATCCATTTTTCCAGAAAGGAAATTGGGTCGCCCGCATGAAGCGGGCGATGACAACTAATACTCCAGCAGCGATGCGTAGCGATCGCGATGGAACGAGGCGCCACCCCAGGTCGCCTCCGCGACACGGGCACGCTTGAGATAGAGGCCCGCATCATGCGCGTCGGTCATGCCGATGCCGCCATGCATCTGCACCATCTCGTTGGAGACGGTGTGCAGCGTTTCGCTCGCCCGCGCCTTGGCAAGCGAGACGAGCTGCGGCACGTCGTTGGCCTCGCGGTCGATGGCCGAGAGCGCGGCCTCGACGCAGGAGCGCGTCAGTTCCAGATCGGTGTACATCTTGGCAGCGCGATGCTGCAGCGCCTGGAACGTGCCGATGAGTTGGCCGAACTGGGTGCGGGTTTTGAGATAGTCGAGCGTGGTCTCGAACGCCTGCGTCGCGGTGCCGAGCATTTCGGCGGCGAGACCGGCGCGGGCACGATCCAGAATCTTTTCCAGCAACGCGACGCCCTGACCTTCTGTGCCCAACACGGAGTGCGCAACGACATTATCGAAAGTGAGGTTCGCCATGCCGCGGCTGTCGACGCTGTGCAGGCGCTGTTTCGTCAGGCCCTTCGCATCGCC